>CAZLYG010000328.1:0-4546 GCA_964563075.1 uncultured Steroidobacteraceae bacterium
GGGTGCGTGCCGCGGCCATCCATTGGGGACGCAGACTGTCTCCCCACGCTCCTCCCGTCAGCAGGTGAACCATGACGAGCGCGAGTGCGCCAATCGCCAGGCCCGTAAAGAAAACGAAGGCAAAGAGATAAGACAACATCCCCTGCTGCGGCGACTTCATTGCCAGCCACGCGAACAGCAGGAGAGCCACCACGCCGACGATCGCCGCGCTCCACTCGACACGACCGCGTGGCATCCACCTGCTCACCGGCCGCTCACCGAGAGCTTTGCCCTATCGGCATCGGTTAATGTCGCGGCCGGAGCGTGCTGGCTCAGTTGCAGAGCCCGTATGTACGCGACGATGGCCCAACGGTCCTCCGGCGTGATCCGGTCGGAGTACGGATACATCACGCCGTACCCGTTCGTGATCACATCATAGAAGTGACTGTCGGGCGCGTCCCGCAATCGCTGGATGTGATAGCTGGGAGGCGCCGGAAATCCGCGCCGCACGACCATCCCGTCGCCGTCTCCCGCCGCACTGTGGCAAGGCGTACAGAAGATTTCGAATTGCGCTTGGCCCCGCTTCAGCAGCGCTTCGCTTACCGGGGGCTCGACGGAGGTGCCTGGCGTACCGCGGCGACCGCTGCTGCTGCCGGCCGCCGCCCCGCTCGAATGGACCACCGTGTCAGGAACCTGCGGCCGGGATGAATTGCCATCACTGAAAAGCTGCGTGGGCGTCAGAGGCTTGTACTTCGGCTGCTCGTACATCTCGTGCAGGCCGCGCTCGCATCCTGCCAGGAGCACGAGGACCGTGATCGCTCCGAGCACCGCCTTCATGACGGCACCTCGTAGATCGCGACGGGCGCGAGCGTCTGCAGAAACGTCCTTGCAGCCTCGACATCACCATCGCGACTGCGCACAAGGAGAAAAAACGCGTCCGCACTGGCGTGCTCGAACGCCGGGACGTTGAACAGCGGATGATGCACGCGCGGCAGGCCGTTGCCCGCGAGCATGGCAATGACGCCGAACAAGACCGCGCCGAGCACGGTCATTTCGACAGCGGGCGGTACGAAGGCCGGCCAGCTGCCCAACGGCCGCCCGCCGACGTTGATGGGATAGTTGATGACGGCGGAGTACGCCTCCACACCGAACGTGATCACGCCGGCCAGCACGCCGCCGAGACCCATCAAGGCGGGAATGGGATTGCGAGCCGCCCCCAGTACTTCGTCCAGACCTTCGATGGGAAAGGGAGAGTAGGCTTCGATGGGCCTCGGGGGTGCTTGCGTACGCAGTCGCCGGGCTGCCTCGACCAATGCCTCCGGGCTCGCAAACTGAGCTAACAGGCCGTATGGAGTCGCGGCGCTCATGGGGTGCGCATGCCCTTGCGCAGCTCGTACATCGAGGCCACGGGCGCCACACGCACGAAAATCAGATACAGCACGAAGAACAGTCCGAGCGAGCCGAACAGGAAGGCGAAGTCCCAGAGCGTCGGATAGAACATTCCCCAGCTGGAAGGCACATAGTCGCGATACAGGCTTGTCACAATTAGCATGAAACGCTCCAACCACATTCCCACGAGCACGACCACGCTGATGATGAAAAGTGCCGCGGCACTGCGCCGGATGCGGGCGAACCACAGCAGCTGAATCTGTGCGACATTGCACAGGATCGTGCCCCAGAACACCCAGGCATAAGCGCCACCGAGACGATTGAGCGTCATGGCGAGCTCGTAGCGATCCATGCTGTAGAACGCGGTGAACAGCTCGGAGAAATAGCTGTAGTCGACGACCAGGCCGGCCGCGAGCATCATCTTCGCCATGTTCTCAAGATGCCGCACCGTGATGATGGTCTCCAGGTGCAGGTAGCGGCGCATCGGTATGCCGAGTGCCAGTACCATTGCAAATCCCGAGAACAGCGCACCGGCCACGAAGAAGGGCGGGAAGATTGTCGAATGCCAGCCCGGCACGAGCCCTTCGGAGAAGTCCAGCGCCACCATGCTGTGCACGGAGAACACCAGCGGCACTGCCAGCGCCGCCATGATCAGGCTCAGCTTCTCGAAGCGCTGCCAGTGTCTCGCCTCTCCGCGCCAGCCCAACGCCAACAGCCCATAGAGGCGCGCTCGTGTCAGCGATCCGGCCCGGTCGCGCAGCGCGGCGAAATCCGGGACCATCCCGACGTACCAGTACACGATCGAGACGATCAGGTAGGCCAGGATGGCCCAGAAGTCCCACTCCAGCGAGCTGCGCCATTGCGGCCAGACGTTCATGATGTCCGGATACGGAAACAGCCAGTAAAAGAACCACGGCCGCCCCAGGTGCAGGATGGGAAAGAGGCCGGACACCGAGACCGCAAACACCGTCATCGTCTCGGCATAGCGGTTGACGGCGCTGCGCCAGTCCTGACGGACCAGATACAGCGCGGCAGAGATGAACGTGCCGCCCATCCCGATGGCGATCCACCACACATAGTTCGCGATGGCGAACGCCCAGGCGACCGGAATGTTCAGGCCCCAGATGCCAACGCCCTTCGCAAGCAGCCAGCCGATGCCGAACGTCAGCAGCAGGGCGAGCACCAGGGCCAGAGCGAAGCCGATGAGCCAGAGTCGTCCGAAGCGGCGTCGTAGTGGGATGTCGCAAATGGCATCCGTGATCGCGCTGTACGCGTCCGCTGGCCGAATGGATGACGGCGACGCGCTCACGTCAGCCGTTCTCCAGTGCCGGATTGGGATTGCGCAACCGGGCCAGATAGCTGGTGCGCGGCCGTGTGTTCAGCTCCGAGAGCATCGTGTAATTGCGCGTCGACGCCTTGGCCCTGGCCACCTGTGAGCGGGCATCGGCGATGTCCCCGAAAACAATCGCCTGCGTGGGACACACTGCCTGGCATGCCGTAAGCACCTCACCGTCGCCGATCCGGCGGTTCTGCTTGTCCGCCTCGATGTGTGCTGCCTCGATGCGCTGGATGCAGTAGGTGCACTTCTCCATCACTCCGCGCCGCCGCACCGTGACCTCCGGATTGCGTTGGGCCAGCAGAGCGTCGGGCGAGCTTTTCACATACTGCAGAAAGTTGAATCGCCGCACTTTGTAGGGGCAGTTGTTGGAGCAGAAACGTGTGCCCACGCAGCGGTTGTAGACCTGCACGTTCAAACCCTCAGCGTCATGCACAGTCGCATCGACGGGGCAGACGAGCTCGCAGGGCGCGTGCTCGCACATCATGCACGGCACCGGCTGCGAGTGTGTGTGGGGATTGTCCTGATCGCCTTCGTAGTACCGGTCGACGCGAATCCAGTGCATCTCTCGTCCGCGGCTGACCTGATCCTTGCCGACGGTCGGGATGTTGTTCTCCGCCTGGCAGGCGATCGTGCAGGCCTTGCAGCCGATGCAGGCGTTCAAATCGATGCTGAGCCCCCATGCGTACTCGCCCGGCGGGTAATCCGGGTAGAGGCTCGGCGGCCTTTCGGAGAAGCGCTCATGCGCCGTCGCAAAGTGCGGATCGCTGCGGAGCTCGCTGAGCGTTCCGACACGTAGCACATCGCGCCCTTCCATCTGAAAGTGGTGTTGAGTGCTCGCCAGCTCGTAGTGAGCTCCGGTCGGACGTATCTGCAGCCCCGCTGCCTGCCATGGCTCGGCGGAGCTCCTCAGTACGTAGGCATCAAAGCCCTGGCCGTTACCGACGCCGCCGGCTCTGCGGCGGCCGTACCCGAGATGGACAGTCACACTCCGTGCGGCCTGCCCGGGAGCGATCCACACAGGGGCGCGCAGCGAGCGCCCTGGAAGGCGCAGCTCCACCATGTCGCCGTTGGAGAGGTGCTGCTCGCGGGCGAGCGCTGGACTGATCAGCGCGGCGTTGTCCCAAGTCAGTTGCGTGAGTGGCTTGGGCAGCTCCTGCAGCCACGCATTGTTCGCCCAGCGTCCATCCTCGATGGTCGGGTCACCCCGAAAGAGCACCTCCAGAGGTTCGGGTGCGCCGCTCGGATGCGGCTGTGCGGGCTCGCTCGTTGCTTGGTTCGCGATGCGTGGGCTGGGTGTAGTCGGCGTCGCACGCACGCTGACTGCGCGGCTCGGAAGCGCACTGTTCGCAATCAATCCCGACTGCAGTGCAGCCGTCCACGTCGGGTCATCCATTTGCTTCCACTGCCGGCGGATCAGGTCGCGGCCGTTCTGCACCTCGTCTCCCAACAGGAGCGCCATGACCTCTTGCGCCGACCGCCCGTCATAGAGGGGAGCGATCAACGGTTGCCCGATGGTGACGGTGCCATCGAAGGCGCGTGGATCGGACCAGCTCTCCAACGCGTGGGCTTGCGGGAGGTGCCACTCGGATACCGCCGCGGTCTCATCGGCATACAGGCCCAAGTGCACGCAGTGGCGGACGTGTTTCAGCGCGTCCGCGAAACCCAAGTCGGCGGGGGCGTCGTATGCGGGATTGACCTCGAGCATCACCAGCAAATCCACCTGCCCTGCTCGCATCGCGGCAACCAGGTGCGGCAGGTCAGCACCCTCGCGGGGCACTCGCTCCACGGGGTCGCTGTCGTCGACAACATGGATGTTCACGCGCCCGCGACCAACACGCA
>CAZLYG010000328.1:4556-6328 GCA_964563075.1 uncultured Steroidobacteraceae bacterium
ACAACTGTGCCGGCATTTCCAAGCGCGGCGTTCATGGCATGCGCGAGAGCGTGCATCCAAGGGGGTTGGGCGCGTCCGACGGTCACCAATGATCGGCCGCGATTGGCCTGCAGGTCTGCGGTGAGGGCGTCGAGCCATTTCGCGTGCGCGCTCGGCTGTGCGTCATCCGCTTGCGACGGCTGCGAGCGTGAGCTCGCCCCGGCGACCTCGCCGGCTCCGCTGGCCCCGCTGGCCCCGCCGTCCGCGCCGCCCACACCAAGCCGCTGCGCCAGCTCCCTGGCGAACCGCTCGATGCCCGCCGACTCGAGGGGCAACCGGTGGTCGGCCGCGGTGCCCGTCAATGACGGCGTGCTCTCGAGAACATACAGCCGGCTCATCTCCCCGCCCTGCTTCTCCGGTGCACGGGTAGACACAAAGTCTCTGGAGTAGCGAACGCCAGCGGCCGGGTCGCACAGGAAGTCATCATCCAGCGACACGATCACGCGCGCTCGGTCCAGATGGAGCCGGCACGCCACGGTGGTCCCGAAAGCCATTCTCGATCCGGTGCGGGCATTCTCGTAACCCAGCGGCTCGTGCGAATACCAGCGCGCCTGCGGAAATTTCACGTGCAGCGCATCCAGCTGGGCGGAAAGCGTCGCAGAGGTAACGGTACCCGTGAGCACATGCACCCCGGCACCGCCGGTGCGGCTCATCTGGGCCGTCAGATCCAGGAGCGCCGCGGAAAAATCGTCCCAGGTAGAGACGACCCCTCGATGTTGCAGCGACTGTGATCGGTCAGGGTCCCACAGCTGCAGAATCGCCGCCTGGCCGAAGATGTCCGTAGCCCCGAGGCTTGCGGGATGGCGCGGATTGCCCTCGATCTTCGTGGGGCGGCCCATGTGGTTCTCGACCAGCACTCCCTGTGCGTAGCCGCTTCGGGTCAACGCCGTAGCAAAGAAGCGTGGCAGCCCGTCCACCTGCCCTGCGGGAGCGTGAACATAGGGAATGATCTCCTGCTGAGGTGGACGACTGCAGGCTGTGACGCCCGCGAGGGCAAGCGCGGCACCGAGTGTGCGAACGAACTGTCGTCGATCGATGCTCAGCGCTTCGGCAAGTCGCGGCTGCTCGCGCCGCAGCCACTCTCGAAAAGCCTCGCTGTCAGCCAGCTCCTCCAGACTGCGCCACAGCACGCGACCGGATCGAGGAGCGAGCTCGGCACGTGCCGCAACCACATCGAATGGCGATGCGCCCTTCAACGGTGACATACGGAGCAGTCCGTGAGGCGCGCCGCATCTATGTGGTACGCCTTGAGCAGCCGTGCACCGAGGGCCGCCTGATCGGCCGCCTTCCAGTGAAGATCAAACACCCGGTCAGCGGGCCGCAGGTGCTGCTCCGGATGCCGGTGGCAATCCAGGCACCATTGCATAGTCAACGGTGCCGTCCGCGCGGTCAGCGGCATCGTGTCTATCTCGCCGTGGCAGCTTTCACACCCCACGCCCTTGGCAACATGGATGCTGTGATTGAAGTAGACAAAATCAGGAAGGCTGTTCAAACGCTTCCAGCGCAGTGGCGCCTCACCCCGGAAGGCGGCAAGCACGGGCGCGAGCACGCTCTGATTCGTATAGAGCTGGGAGTGACACGTCATGCACGTCGAAACGGCCGGAATACCCGCGAACGCAGACTTGTCCACCGCGGAATGACAGTAGCGGCAGTGAATGCCGTCATCGCCGACGTGATGCTTGTGACTGAAGGGGACCGGTTGCTCGATGGGATCGTTCAGGCCTGCCGGATAC
>CAZLYG010000329.1:0-6315 GCA_964563075.1 uncultured Steroidobacteraceae bacterium
CTGTCCGAGACCGGCGGAACGCTCACCGGCGACGGGCGGTTTGGTGGCGCGGTTGCTCGCGGAGCACCCTGTGGAGGTAGCCGCTCATGGCTGACATTCAAATGGTGGAAACGTCCCTGCGCGACGGCAACCAGAGTCTCTGGGCGGCGCTGGGCATCGATACGGCGCGCACGCTGACCATCGCGCCGGTGATGGACCGCGTCGGCTTCAAGGCCATCGATTTCACGACCTCGACCCACATGGGCGTGGCGGTGCGCTACAAGCAGGAAGACCCCTGGGAGCGCATCCGGTTGATGGCGGCTGCCACGCCGCGAACGCCGCTGCAATTCATGTCGACCGGATTCCGCTTCATCGCCTGGGAGACCGCCAGCCCGGAGTTCATGGCGCTCGCCTTCCGTGTGCTCGCGCGCAACGGCATCCGCCGCTTCTGTCTGGCGGACCCGATGAACGATGCGAGCTCGAATATCGCCTGCGCCCGCATGGTGAAGGAAGGGGGCGGTGAGTTCGTGATCGCGGCGCTCGTCTACACGCTCAGTCCCATTCACGATGATGCGCACTATGTCGAGCGGGCGCGCAAGCTCGCCGCCTGTGCCGACATCGATGCGCTCTATATCAAGGACCCCGGTGGATTGCTGACGCCCAACCGCGCCCGCACGCTGATCCCCGCAGTCAAGGCGGTCATCGGCAACAAGCCCCTGGAACTGCACGCCCACTGCACGATCGGTCTGGCGGAGCTGGTGTACATGGATGCACCGGGTTATGGCGTCAGCGCCGTGCAATGCGCTTCCGGAGCCGCCGCGGATGGCACCTCGAACCCGCCCTCCGAGCGCGTCGTCGCCAATCTGCAGGCCATGGGTCACACAGTGCAGGTTGACACCGAGGCGCTCGCCGAAGTGGGACGTTATTTCACGCAGCTGGCCGCGGCCGAAGGGTTGCCGGTGGGCAAGCCGCAGGCGTTCGATGCGGCCTACCTGCATCACCAGCTCCCGGGCGGGATGGTTGGCACGATGCACAGGCACCTGCATGAGGCCCGCCTGTCACACCTGCGGGGCGCGGTGATCGAGGAGTTGGGACGTGTGCGCGAGGAACTCGGCTGGCCGATCGTCATGACACCCTTCTCGCAGATGCTGCTGACACAGGCTGTCATGAACGTGACCGGCAAGGAGCGCTACTCGGTGATTCCGGACGAGGTGGTGCGCTACGCCTTGGGCCGCTTCGGCCGGCCGAACGTTCCGATCGCACCGGATGTCATGGAACGCATCGAATCGCTCCCGCGCACGCGTGAGCTGCGCGCAGAGCCGCCGATGGCGCCTCTGTCTGAGCTGCGGCGCCGCATCGGCCCGCAGCTCTCGGATGAGGAATTCCTGCTGCGGGCGACCATGCCCGCCACACAGGTGGAGGCCATGTTGGCCAAAGGTCCTGCGCCCGTTCACTACAATCCCGCCGTGACTCCCATCATCCGGCTGCTCAGGGAGCTCGCCGCGCGCCCCGATCTGACACATCTGTCGGTGCAGAAGCCGGGCTTTACATTGGAGCTGAAGCGACACAGGGCGGGGGCGGCCAGGGCATGAGCACCGCCATCGCCGAACCGTTGCCGCGGGAAGCGCTGCGACCGGTGAAGGGCTTCATGTTCGATCTCGATGGCACCCTGCTGCTGAGCGATCGTTCGCTGGGAGGCTACGAGATTCTCCCCGGCGCGGTCGAGGTGCTGACGACTCTGCAGGCGCGCGCGATTCCTTACGTGATACTGACCAACGGGAGCGCATATCCTCCGGCCGAGCAGGCCGCACGGTTGCGCAAGCTCGGCCTGCCGATCGAGGACGCGCAGATGCTGACGCCTTCCAGCGTCGCGGCGGACCTCATGTCGCGCAAGGCGATCGGCCGCGTCCTGGTGTTGGGCTCGCGGGGCGTCGGACACGCGCTTGCCGAGCGTGGTGTCGAGATCGTCTTTACTGGCGAGCCGCGCGCGAGCGAGGTGCAGGCGGTCTATGTCGGGTGGCATCCCGAATGCGGGATGAAGGACATCGAGGCGGCCTGCAATGCCATCTGGAGCGGCGCCAAGCTGTACACCGCTTCCGATGTCCCTTTCTTTGCGACGCGGCACGGTCGTGCGATGGGATACTCATACGCGATCCTCGGTGCCATTCGACGCATGACCAAAGTGGGCGCGACCATCGTGGGTAAGCCATCCCTGCACGCGCTGCGGTTCGTGGCAAAGCGGCTCGCGGTGAAGCCGCAGGAGGTCGGCGTGGTGGGCGATGACCCCATGGTGGAGATCATCATGGCCCGGCGGGGCGGTGCGACGGCCTTCGCAGTCACGACCGGAACGACCTCAGCCGAGGAATGGGCGCGCCAGCCAGAGCTGCGCCAGCCGCATCGCGTGCTCAGCGGGGTCGGAGAGCTCCTGACCACGGGTGTCATTGCCCGCGCTGCGGCGGGTTAAATGCGCGAGATCGTGTACAGTGGCTGAAAGACATCTTTGTTGGAAGGACTGCGCATGCCCAGCAGCAATCGGTTTCTGACCACTCACATCGGCAGTCTGCCCCGGCCCGAAGAGCTGATGCAGATCATGTTCGCCCGTGAGGACGGCATCCCGCTCGACCAGGCGGCGCTCGAGGAAAAGATCACCCAGGCGGTGCAGTACATTGCCGCACGGCAGATCAAGGCCGGCATCGACATCGTGAACGACGGCGAGATGTCCAAGCCGAGCTATGCCACCTACGTGAAGGACCGGCTGAATGGCTTCGGCGGTACCGGCAACAGTTTCATGTTCCAGGACGTCGAGGCGTACCCGAACACCAAATCGCGGGTGTTCGCCGATCCGGGCCGCAAGCACCGCAAGACTCCCGCCTGTAACGGCCCGGTCAGCATGCGCGACGTGGAAGCTCCCACGCGGGATGCGCAGCGCCTGAAGGCGGCCGTGAAGCAGAACCCGCCGACCGGCATGTTCCTGAGCTCCGCCTCACCAGGGGTGACGACGTTCTTCTTCCGCAATGACTATTACCCGAGCCACGAGGATTATGTATTCGCCGTCGCCGAGGCCCTGCGGCAGGAGTACGAGGCGATCGTCGCCAACGGCATGATGCTGCAGATCGACTGTCCCGATCTGGCGATGGGGCGCCACACCCAGTTCGCGAACCTGGGATTGAAGGAGTTCCGGGACAAGATGGCGCTGCATGTCGAGGCGCTCAACCGCGCACTGGTGAACATTCCCGCCGAGAAGGTGCGCATGCACCTGTGCTGGGGCAACTACCCCGGTCCGCATCACTGCGACGTGCCCCTGGCGGACATCATCGATATCGTCTGGAAGGCCAAGCCCCATGCGGTCTTGTTCGAGGCCGCCAACCCGCGCCACGCGCACGAGTGGGCCGTGTTCGAGCAGGTCAAGGTCCCCGAGGGCAAGATCCTGATTCCCGGGGTGATCGAGTGCCAGTCCAACTACATCGAGCACCCCGAGCTGGTGGCCCAGCGCATCGGGCGCTATGCCAATCTGGTGGGCCGCGAGAACGTCATGGCCGCCGTCGACTGCGGTTTCAGCATCCACGTCGGCTCCGGGGGCGTGGACCCGGATGTCGTGTGGGCAAAGCTGGAATCCCTGGCGCAGGGGGCGGCGATGGCCAGCAAGAAATTCTGGAAATAGTTGATTGGGGGCGCCTGTCCGCGCAGCGGCCGTCCACGGCCCGCCGCCAGGTCTATGATGCCCCTTCTAGAAAGCGCCCCCGGCGCACCCCTCAACGGAGGACCGGCAGATGAGCGTCAACAAGTACATCCAGCGGCACCACCACCTCACCTTGAGCGTGGGCAACGGCCAGGAAGACTATGACTTCCACACCAAGGTGCTCGGCCTGAAGAGCGTCAAGAAGACGGCTCTCTACGACGGCGACGAGCCGATCCTGCACCTCTACTACGGCAACGACACGGGGGATGTGGGCCGGCTGATCACCTGCTTCCCCATGCGTCATTCCGGGCGCAAGGCCCGCAAGGGGAGCGGCCAGATCTGCAGCGTGTGCCTGTCGGTACCGGAGGGGTCGCTGGGCTTCTGGGAGCGGCACCTGCGTGAGCGCGGCTTTGCCGTACAGACTCGTGAGCGCTTTGGCGAGCGCATCCTCGCCTTCAATCATCCTTGCGGCATCGAATATGAGTTGGTGGCGACTCCGAAGGACCCGCGAGCTCCGTACTCCAACGGTGCGGTTCCCAAGGAGCACGGTATCAAGGGCACGCACGGCATCGCGGTCTCGGTGCGCGATGGCGAAGGCTCGGATGAGTTCATGCAGAACGGCTGGAACGGCAAGGCCCGCAAGACCGATGGACGCTATGTGCGTTACGAGGTGGGTGAGGGCGGGAGCGGAACGATCGTCGACTTCCGCATCGACCCGGACCTCCCTGCCGGAAGCTGGGTGTACGGGGAGGGCGTGCCGCACCACTGCGCCTTCGAAGTGAAGGACCACGAGGTGCAGTCCAAGGTCAAGTTCCACCTCGAAGGTCTCGGCTTCACGGATGTGTCGGAGATGAAGGACCGCGGCTATTTCGACTCGGTGTACGTGCGTACGCCTGGCGGCGCTCTGTTCGAAGCCACGGTGTCCAAGCCGGAAGGGTTTCTGATCGATGAGCCGTACGAGAAGCTCGGCACGTCCATGCAGATTCCGCCGTTCTTCGCGAACCGCAAGGAAGAGCTGCTGGCGAAGATCGAGCCGCTGAAGTACTGAACCTTCGCGAGCTGAGCGCCCGGCTTGGACGCGTTCGTCTATAACGCCAACCCGGGCCGGGTGATCTTCGGTGCGGGCACGCTGTCACGGCTGCCCGCTGAGGTCGAACGCCTCGGGCTCAGCCGCGTGTTGGTGTTGGCGACGCCCGTGCAGGAATCTTCTGCGTGGGATCTTTCCCGTCAGATCGGCGCGCGCTCGGCCGGCGTATTCGCCGACGCACGCATGCACACGCCCGTGGAGGTCACGGAGCGTGCCATGGCTGTCGTCACCGAGCTCAAGTGCGATGGTCTCGTAGCGGTGGGCGGCGGCTCGACGACCGGCCTGGCGAAGGCTCTGGCGCTGCGTACCGACCTGCCGCAGATCGTGGCTCCTACCACCTACGCCGGCTCGGAGATGACACCGATCCTTGGCGAGACGCAGGCGGGCCGCAAGGTCACTCAGTCTTCCCCGAAGATCCTGCCCGAGGTGGTCATCTACGACGTCGATCTGACTTTCACGCTGCCTGTCGCGCAGTCGGTGACGAGCGGGATGAATGCCATTGCGCACGCTGTTGAAGCGCTGTACACCCGAGAAGCCAACCCGCTCATCTCGCTCCTTGCGGAGAGTGGTATCGCCGCGCTCGCGCGCGGCTTGCCACGCCTGGCAGCGGAGCCTCGAGATCGTGAGGCCCGTTCGAGCGCGCTGTATGGCGCCTGGCTTTGCGGAATCTGCCTGGGCACCGTCGGCATGGCACTGCACCACAAGCTTTGCCACACGCTCGGCGGAATGTTTGATCTGCCACATGCGGAGACTCATACGGCCGTTCTGCCGCACGCCGTGGCCTACAACCGTCCGGCTACGCCGGCCGCCATGCAGGCAGTCGCACGCGCCCTGGGCGTGGAGAATCCCGCAGTCGGTCTCTATGACCTCGCCAGCTCTCTGGGAGCCACGATGGCGTTGCGGGATCTGGGGATGCCGCAGGGCGGCATCGCGCAGGCGGCCGAGGCCTCGCTGGCCAATCCCTACTGGAACCCGCGGCCGCTGGAGAAGGAGGGCATCCGCTCGCTGCTCACTGCGGCCTACGAAGGTACGAGACCGGCATGACAGAGTTCTGCTCTCTGCAGGAAGCCATTGCGCGCAATGTCCGCGATGGGGACACGGTGGCGATGGAGGGTTTCACGCATCTGATTCCCTATGCTGCCGGACACGAGGTCATCCGCCAGCAGCGCAAGCATCTGACACTGATCCGCATGACGCCGGATCTCATCTACGACCAGCTCATCGGCATGGGGGCCGCCGATCGGCTCGTGTTCTCCTGGGGAGGCAATCCGGGCGTTGGCTCGCTGCACCGGCTGCGCGATGCAGTGGAGAACGGCTGGCCGCAGCCGCTGGCGCTGGAGGAGCACTCGCATGCCGCCATGGCCAACGCCTATGAGGCCGGCGCTGCCAATCTGCCGTTCGCCGTGTTCCGCGGCTACCAGGGCGTGGATCTGCCGAAGGTGAATCCGAAGATCCGCACCGTCGAGTGCCCGTTCACCGGTGAGCGGCTGGCCGCCGTTCCTGCCATTCGCCCGGACGTGACGATCATTCACGCGCAGCGCGCCGATCGTGCAGGCAACGTGCTGCTGGA
>CAZLYG010000330.1:0-6313 GCA_964563075.1 uncultured Steroidobacteraceae bacterium
GACGCGTCGAGGATTGACTCGGACTATTGTTTTCTCTGGCGGAGAGGGTGGGATTACTCGGCCCTCGCGGGCCTCGCCCCGTCGGGGCCGCCCTGCGGCCCTATCTCGACCGCGTCGCCCATAGGACTGCAGCGCGTCAAAGCGGGGATCGGCTATAGGCCATCCTCCGGGCGGTTCCCACCTCGATACGTGCCGGAGAGCTCAGACGCGTCGAGGATTGACTCGGACTATTGTTTTCTCTGGCGGAGAGGGTGGGATTCGAACCCACGGTCCCCTTGCGGGGACGCCGGTTTTCAAGACCGGTGCGTTAGACCGCTCCGCCACCTCTCCGTTCGGCCTCAGTAAGTTACAGAGGCTTTCGCGAGTACTTTCGGATAGCCCGCGCCGCATGCTACCCAAGTGGCCTAGGCCAAGGGAAGCTCGTTGGCCCCGGCCCAGACGCCGTGCACCTGTGAGCTGATGCGGAAGGGCAGGATCACGCGGGCGATGTCGCCGTCCGCGAGGTGCTGGGCGTCGGCGATCACGAGCTCCGAGCGCTCTTCGGCGAAATTGGAAGCGACGCCGATCAGATAGCCCTCCCCTTCATTCGTGCCGCGCGGCACGAAGGTGCACTCCTGCAGGCTATGCGTGCGACCCGCGAAATACGTGTCGACCTTCTGTGTGGCGGTGTCGAACCGGCCATAGCAGTTCACCACGCGCGCGTGGGCGTCGGGGCCGGCCCGGGCAGCGTCGAATGGCCGCTCGGGGTCGGAGTAGGAAGTGAACAGATAGCGCGACTGCAGCGTCATGGTTCGCGGATCGACCTTGCCGAGGTCGACCACCTGCCTGGGCCACAGAATCTCCTCCTGCCACGTGTCGCTCGAGGAGCTCAGATCCAGCGTGATCTTGCGAATGAAGGCGCGCGCCTTGGCCGGATTCCACGGCGAGCCGTCCACCGGCGGGAAGAAAGGAAAGAAATTCCCATCCCAGAACGGCGCGTACAGCACGATCTTGTTGCCGTCGTCGTAGGCGTTGAACGTATGCATCATGCAACGCAGCGGACCCTTGAACCAACGCATGTCCTTCGCCTGGCCGCCGCGCGGAATCACTCCGATGACGCTCGGCTTGGTGTCGTCCCAGCCCCAGTGGATCTTGCCCTGCTGCAGGCGTTCGGCGCTGGTGACATAGCCGCCGAACGGAATCAACACGTGGCGATGCGTAACGGCGCAATCGTGAATCATGCTGGGCCACGGCATCTTCACGCGCACCTCGTGACTGACGGCGCCGCTCCTGTCGATCGTGTAGATGAACAGATCGTCGCTCGCAAGCCCGGTCGCCTCATAACCGAAGGCCACCATCTCCCCGGTCAAGGGGTCCAGCTTGGGATGCGCGGTGAAGGTCTGGCTCTTCCAGTTCCCGTGGAAGTCCCAGGGACCGATGGTCTCGAGCGTGTTGGGATCGAGCTGGTGCGGCAGGCCGTCCTCCTTGAGCGTGAACAGCTTGCCCGCGTGTGCCAGAGTCGCCGTGTTGGAAACGGTTCTGAGATTGGGATGCTGGGGGTCGCGGACACTGGGATCGTCGGTGTAGGGGTTGCGGTAGTAGCCATACAGCTGGCGCCGCGCCGCACGCTCCTTCAGGAAGCGATGGGTCTTGACCCAGCGCCCCTTGAAATCGACCTTGCCGCCCTTGAAGCGAAACATGCTGACATAGCCGTCCGCGTTCAGGATGGCATCGTCGGCAAACCGGGGCGGGTAGTACCACTCCGCGCCGACGCGATAGAACGCCCCGTTGAGGTCTGCCGGGATCTTGCCCACGACCTCGCAGTCATCGACCGATGCCTCGAAGCGCAGCGGTGAATTGAACCCGCGACCGCTGGCCTGGCCCGATAGGTCCGCCATGGATGAACTCCCCCGCGCGAACAGCGCACAAACGATACGGTACGATAGCTGAAAACCGCCGCCTCCCCCATGCCACCCGCCAACGAAGCTCTGCGCAACGCCATCGCGGCCCACAACGCCGGCCGCCTGACGGAGGCAGAGGTCGGCTACAGTCGCGTGTTGCGCCAGGAGCCGGACAACGCCCGCGCCCTTTATGGCCTCGGACTGCTGAGCTACCACTCCGGCGCCACCGACAAGGGGATTCAGTACCTGTTGCGCAGCCTGCAGAGCGCGCCCGACCAGGGGCGCTCCTGGGTCACTCTCGGGAGCATGTACTCCGAAACGGGCAAACCCGCGGAGGCCAAGGCAGCCTACCTGCGCGCCACCGAGGTCGCGCCGGACCTGTCCGATGCCTGGTACAACCTGGCCATCTGCCTCAAACGTGAGGGTGACTTCGACGGCGCGGCGCACAACCTGCGCCGCGCGACCGGCTGTCCCGTCCCCTACTCCAAGGCATACGACTCTCTGTCCGCTCTGTACTACGAGCGTGGGCAGTTGCAGGAGGCTGCGCAGACAGTGGCGGACTGGGCGATGCGCGATCCCGCCAACCCGACCGCCGCACACATGGCCGCCGCCGCCTCTGGAGGTGCCGCGCCGGCAAGGGCCTCGGACGCCCACGTGCGCAGCCTGTTCGATGCCTTCGCCGACGGGTTCGATCGCAGTCTGCAGGAACTGAAATATCAGGCGCCACGGCTCGTGGCGAACGCGTTGCGAGCGGCGTCCGCACCGACCGCTGCAGGCGCCCCGCCCTTCTCCAGCATACTCGACGCGGGCTGTGGAACAGGCCTGTGCGGCTCGCTCGTCCGCGATCTGTGCCGCTCCCTCGTGGGAGTCGATTTGTCGGAAAAGATGTTGAGCCACGCACAGCGGCGTGGCTGTTACGACGAGTTGGTCGCAGCCGAGCTGGCAACGTTCATGCGCTCGCGCCCCGCAGCCTTCGATGCCGTCATCTGCGCGGACACGCTGGTTTATTTCGGGGAGCTGCTGGAGCCGCTGGCAGCCGCGCACGCGGCGTTGCGAGAACGGGGGCCTCTGATCTTCACCGTCGAAGCGCTTCTGGAGCAGGCGGCACAGCATCGGCTGGAGATCTCCGGTCGCTATTCACACAGTGCGGACTACCTGGACCGCGTTCTGCGCCGGAGCGGCTTCGATGTTGAGAGAATTCAGCAGCAGACTCTTCGCGAGGAGCGCGGCGCGCCGGTCGCCGGGTACCTCGTAGTCGCTCGCCGCCGGGCCGGCCCGCCCGAGCCGGTGCCGGATCGGTGATTGCGCGTGCACGCGCAGCAACGTGCGAATACGATAGGCCCAGCTCATGAGCACTCCCGAGGAAATCCTGCGTGAAGCCCTGGCTGCACACCTGGCAGGCCAATTTGCCGCTGCCGAAGTAGGCTACAGGAAGGTACTCAACAAACGCCCGGCCGATCACCAGGCGCTCTACGGACTGGGTGTCATCAACTTCGATGCGGGTGCCCGGGAAATCGGCATCGACCTGCTGCTGCGCAGCCTGCAAGCAGCGCCCGACAACGGCGTCGCATGGCATACCTTGGGCGGCATGTACGTCGCCACCGGCAGAGCGTTCGAAGGCAAACTCGCTCATCAGCGCGCCACGGAAGTGTCTCCCGAGGTGCCCGAAACGTGGTACGGCCTCGCCGTCTCCTCCATCGCGGAGCACGATCTGGAGGCGGCGGTGCAGCAGCTGAGGCGGGCACTCGCCTGCCCCGCGCCCCTCACCAAGGCTTACGAGCTGCTGGCGGCAACGCTCAAGCAGCTGGGGAGACAGGACGAGTCAGCGCAGACGATTGCTGACTGGCTGCGCCACGAGCCAACGAATCCGCTCGCGCAACGCATGGCGGTGGAGAGTCCGGTCGCGGTTGCGACCGGACTCCCCGCCGACACCTGATCAGGCGGACTTCAGCTCCTGGGGATTGATGGGCAGCGTGCGAATGCGCTTGCCCGTCGCCGCGAAAATGGCGTTGGTCAGCGCCGGCAATGCAGGCGGCAGCGCCGGCTCACCCAGCCCGGTGGCCGGGAACTCCGTCTTCACCCAGTGCACTTCGACCGGCGGCGCCTCGTTCATGCGGATCAGCGGGTAGTCGTGGAAGTTGGTCTGGACCACCCGGCCGCCGACGATCTTCACGCCGGCATGCAGCGCCTGGCCGATGCCATCGATGACACCGCCCTGCACCTGATTGAGACCGCCGCTGGGGTTGACGATCTGGTTGCCGACATCGACAGCCACCCACATCTTGTCGACCTTGACGCCGCCGTAATTGTCCACGGTGGCCTGGCAGACTTCCGCGAAGTAGCCCAGATGCGAGTAGTAGCAGGCCAAGCCTAAACCGGTGCCCTTGGGCAACTGCTTCTTGCCGTAGCCGGACACCTCCGCCACTTTCTTCAACACCCCGGCCATGCGGCCGGTGTGGAAGCCCGGTGAAGGCGGTCCGAAGCCGCCCTTGGGCGAGGGCATCTGCCGGGGCTCGCCGAGGAGCTCCAGCTGCAGTGTCAGCAGATCCTTGCCCGCGGCATGCGCGACCTCATCGAGGAAGCTCTGGAATGCAAACGCGAGCGCATTGCTGCCAGGTGCGCGCATCGGACCCGTGGGCAGGCTGCTCGGCAATGCCGACATGCCGATGCTCACGTGTTCCAGGAACTGCGCCGGGAATTCGGTGGCGTTGATAGTGCCGCTGTTGGTGAACTTGTCGCCGACCCCGAAGGTGATCATGTGATCGTTGAAGGCGACCAGCTTGCCGTCCTTGTCCAGACCGGCCTTGAAGAAATGGAAGCCGCCCGGGCGATAGCTGTCGTGCTGGATGTCCTGCAGGCGCGTCCACAGGAGCTTGACCGGCTCGCCGTGCATCTTGGAGATGATCGCCGACTGCGCGACGAACTCGCTCGAGAGGCGGCGCCCGAAGCCGCCGCCGGAACGCGTGACGTGGATCGTCACGTGATCCTCGGGAATGCCGAGCGTCTTGGCAACGAGCTTCACGTTGTTGCCGGGGAACTGCGTGGGCGCCCAGATCTCGACCTTGCCGTCCTTGTACGCGGAGGTGGAGTTCATCGGCTCCAGCGGCACGTGCGCGAGGAACGGATAGTGGTACTCGGCCTCGACGAGCTTAGCGGCCGAAGACAGCGTGCCGTGCGGATCGCCCTTCGTGATCACATCCTTGGTGGGCTTGTTCTGCGCCAGCTTGCGCGCCTGCTGCGGATAGTCCGCGGAATTCAGATTGCCGAAGGGCGTCTGCTGCCACTGCACCTCGAGGCTCTCGGCAGCCTTGTTGGCCTGATACCAGGTGTCGGCGACGATCGCGACGCCATCGGTGATAGGGCCCATCATGCCGTCGAACGGCGGCGGCGGGTCATCGGGAGCGCTCACGACGAACACATTGCGCACGCCGGGCAGCTTCTTGATGTCATCCAGGTTGGCGCTGGCGAACTTCCCGCCGTGCACCGGGCAGCGCTCGAACACAGCGTAGCGCATTCCCGGAACCTGCACGTCGATGCCGAAAATCGGCTGGCCGCGCACGATCTTGGGGCTGTCCACACCGCCCATCGCCTGACCGATGATCTTGAAGTCCTTCGGGTCCTTCAGGGCCACGGTCTTCAGATCCGGAGCCGGCACTTTGGCGGCCTTCGCCGCGAGCTGCCCGTACTTCAGGGATCGATGGCTTGCCTTGTGGTAAACGACTCCAGCCTCGGTGGTGCACTCGGAAGCCGGCACCTTCCAGGTCTGCGAAGCAGCCGTCACCAGCATGGCGCGCCCCGCGGCACCCGCGCGCCGCAGGGTGTCGTAGTTCATCGGGACGCTCAGGCTGCCCCCGGCGAACTGCGCGCCGTAGAGCTTGGCATCCGTGGGGGCCTGCTCGGCGTGCACCTGCTTCCAGTCCACATCGAGCTCCTCCGCGATGATCTGCGCGAAGGCGGTCTTGATGCCCTGCCCGATCTCCGGGTTCTTGGAGAAGATCGTGACCGAGTCATCGGGGTTGATCTGCACGTAGGCATTGAGTGTCGACGTGGCCGCCGCCTCGTGCCCCGGAGCCGCCTTGACGGCCGGCACGAAGCTCAGGTCCAGCAGCAGTCCGCCGCCCGTCGCGGCACTGCCGACGAGAAAGGCACGCCGGGAAACGCCTTCATCCATATTCACTGCGTTATTGGGTGTCATGTTCAAATGTCCCGCGAGTCTTTGGTGTCGAGACCCGCCGCTTGTTTGATGGCGGCCCGAATGCGCGTGTAGGTCGCGCACCTGCAGATGTTGCCGCTCATGGCGGCATCGATATCCGCGTCGGTCGGCTGCGGCTTCTCATTCAGCAGCGCCGTGGCCGACATGATCTGGCCGGCCTGGCAGTAGCCGCACTGCATGACATCCAGGGCAAGCCATGCCTCCTGCACCTTCTTTCCCG
>CAZLYG010000331.1:0-6311 GCA_964563075.1 uncultured Steroidobacteraceae bacterium
GCTGCAGCCCGCAGCTGCGCCTCGCTCAGCTCGCGCAGACGCGGATGATGACGACGGATCCGCGCGAATGCCTCCGGCCGCAGCCGGGCGCGCTCTTTGACGAGATCCTTCGCCTGTTTTCGGTATTGCTCGAGACTGGGTCGAGCAGGAATGAATTTTTCGGCAGACACACGAGCTCCTTCCAGAAGGTTGCCTGTAGTCCGCACCTGCAGGCTGGAAAGAGGTTCAGTTGTGTCGATGCGTCGCGTGGATCATCTCAGGTGGGCACTGCCCTTCCCGCGGACCGGTAGCGCCCTGAGCGCGTGCGTGGACTGTAACGAGCGGGCCGCTTCCAGTCAATCTGGCTAACCGGCGTCCTTCAGCATCGTGCCAAGCAGGAGGCGCGCTTTTCTCCCCAGTCGCGTTGTACGGTGCGGTCGTGAGCTCGAGGGACTGCTCCACCTCCCGGTCGGTGAGCCCGCCGAAGTAGCGCATCTCCACCACCCTCGCGAGGCGCGCATCAAGCGCGCCCCAATTCCTTCGAGCGCCTCGTGGATTCGCAGTACCTCGGCGTCGGTCGCGATTTGCGAGTTGAGGACGTCTGTGTTCAGCGTCTCGGTACCTGAAGTCGAGATCGCGCGCGATACGCCTCAGATCCTCCGCTTTACTCTCCAATGCATTCGATAGGCCAACGCTCACCTTTGCCACCGGCCGTGGACGGCGTTGAACACCCGTTCCGCCGCGCGTGCAGCGAGGCTCGCGAATACCAGGAAGCGTCGACGCGGCGACCTCAGCCAACTCACGGGACTGCGAAAGTCTGGGAATGTTCCTTCATTCTCGCGACGGGACGTACTTTCCGAAGCCTACCCACCTTCACTGCGGATCATCCCCATGATCACCACCTGGTTGACACTACCCCCAGATCTCAAGCGTCCTGGATCGCCTGGCGTGTGCGGCGAATCAGACGTCGCAGGCATTCATGCGGGACGCGCTCACGCGCGAAGTGCACCGAGCGGAGCTCATCGCAAACGATGGGGCGAACAAAATCGGCGACACCTTCGAACTCGCATCGACCTTCGACTATCTACCGCGCGAGTGTCCGAACCCGGGCCACGGCGGCCTAAGGCCCGCCCGGCTCGAGCCTCGAAATAACCTCTCACCTAGCGGCTCGCCGTCCCCGAGACGCATCACTCTGCGAACCCTCGAAGCCGGAGATTCAATCCTTCGCTCCGCGCAGTTTGCTAAGGCAGACGCGCGAGTGGCCGATCAGGCGAGTGGAAAGACGCTCGATCACCGTCCGCTCGAGACCGGCGGCAATGGCCGCACGCGCGATATCGGCGATCCGATCCGGCAGGGTTTCCGCCATCTGAAGGAGGTTCCCGATGAGCTCATCGGCATTCGCTTTGAGCTCGCTGGAGAGCTTCTCCCATTCGCGACGGCCGATCTCTCGGAGGCGGTATTTGTCTCCCACCTTCATGGCGAGCTTCACTCGATTCAGGTCGAACTGGGCATAGGGCAACACGCTCGCGATGTCGTAGACGGGCGCGAGGCGCACCCGTCCGCCGGCGGCTGCGAGAATACTGTAGTTTTTGGCGTGTCCATCGGTGGCGGCGAGGAGCCACGTCAGGCCCAGGGCTGTGAGGAACGTCTGTGTGTCTTCGGTGGAGGAGCTCGAATGCAGCCTCAAAAGCTCGACGATGGATCGCGCGCCGGGGCCTCCGTCGCTCTGATACTTTTTCGTGGGCGGCACGCCCATCGCCTGACAGAAGTCCTCCTGGTGAATTCGAGTCCACCCGGAGGCGGCGCGAACGCGGTCGTAGCGTTCGATGACGATCGCCGTCTCATCGCCAAATCGCAGTACGCGGGACTGAGCGGTCGGGAGGCCTAGCGCACGTGCGAGTTCAAGACAAAAGTGTTCGTTCTCCGCGAACCCCTCGAACGCGCCCGTGGGGGGTTTGAGGATGTGTGTCGTCGGGGTCCTACCGGAGGGAACGCCCCAGCGGCCCTTCTCGAACAACAAGGCCGTTTTCGGTTGAGCGCCCGCGAGGCTGAATTGCCCAACGTCTCGCGGTGCTCGCGAGGCTCCGGGGTCCGACCGCAGCGCACGCAGCCGCTCGGTCACCTCCGCATCCGTGAGCCACGCAACCGAGGCCCGCGTGCCTTCGGCGAGAGCCTCGATGCGCTCGGGGCGTACGATTTGGACGGCACCGGCACAGTCCTCGCCGACCTGCGAAATCAGGGCGAAGGCGTTCCGTGCAGAAACCTTAAAGCGCATCGCCCACCGCTGCAGGATGGCGGAGTTATCCGGGAGCAGGCCCCACAGGTACGCCTCAACTCGGGCCGATCCATGCTCAGCCGCCTGCAGAGGCATCGACAGCGAGAGCGGGTAGGCGGTCGGCGAATGACGCCAGGAATCGGCGTACACGAACCGCGCTCGACCGTGCCGATCTTGAAGCACTCGGCCGCACTCGATCCCGCCCAGGAGGACGATCAGTTCCCGCTCGCTCATCTGCGTGGCTTCCGCGCCTTTACGATGACGACGTCGATGTCCGCGGCGTCGGCGGCTGATTGCTTAACCGGAGGCGCCACTTCGTCAGCGCGAAGAGTCATGCCCAGGACGGCCAGTGCTCGGAAGATGAGTCCAATCTCAGTCCCCGGCTTGCCCTTTTCCGCCTCGATGACCCATCGTCGGCTGACACCCACTTTCGCGGCGAGGTCCTGCTGTCCCAGGTGCAGTCGACGGCGGCGGTCTTTGAGGGTGGCGCCGAGCTCTACGGGGGTGCGGATGATCATGTCGTCCCCAATGTCACCGATAGATCACTTCCAATAGTGTAACCTAAAGATCACTTTAGTAAAAGTGATCCTTAGGTTACATAGGACGTCGCAGCTGACGATGAAGAGGATGGCAACAGTTAGCGACAGCCGCCGTTCGTTCTCGCAAAGCGCGTGCTCGGCGATGGGGCCGAAGTATAGGGATCTGTAGTCGTTTATAGCCGCAATTGGCTATACATGCGCAATCAAGTGCGCAAATTTAATGTTGTCCTGCACGCTCACGCCTACCCCACATTCGAGCATAAACTGGGCTAACTGCTGACCGTCGATCAGCACGATGGTCGTCTGAACGCTCCCGGCGAACCGGACAGCTTCTTGTGAGAAGCGCGCGGTCGTAATGAAAACACCTTTGCGCGCCCGTTGCCCCTGAAGGGCTCCGGCGAATTGATGGATATCCGGACGGCCAACGGTACGATCCTTTCCCCAGCGTTTGGCTTGGATGTAGATGCTATCGAGTCCGAGCCGGTCCTCCTTGATGATCCCGTCGATCCCTTCATCGCCCGAACGTCCAACCACCGAGCCAGAGGCAGCGGCAAGAGCTTCGGCTACTACCGCCACAAGAAAGGATTCGCAGCGGCTCGGCGTCACGAAATACTCGGCGCAGCGACCACGCGATATCTTCAGCGGAAAATGGGTGACGAAGCGTCGCTATCACGCCGAGAAGCGCACCGCATCCAAGAAGATGCTGCGCGATGCAGGACTGAAGTAATTTACCCGTGGCCCGAGGGATTTCGGGGACCGTGCTACGAACGCGGATCGCAGTGGCTCGACTCCACTCACGGGTGCCAATTTATGCCCACGCCGACCCGCGCGCACGATCCACCGTCAAGGCGCGGTGGTGGCCGGCACCCTCCTGCCAAAGGCGATCGGCTGAACGCGAACGAGAAAAGCGAGTTATCCTCCATGTCCGGCCCAGGCCGGAGCTCCCGGGCCCGCGAACACCCGCTCCGAACTATTGAAAGGCAGCTGCTCAATGAAAACTTCCCTCCTTCGGCTGCTCACGGCTGGCATCCTGTTCGGCGCCACGGGCCTGCTCTCCCATGCCGACGAAGCACATCCGCCCGCTGCGGCCACCCGCGTCCTGTCCTTCACTCATCTGTGGGCCGACAGCCATGGCGTTTCGCACTTCCGCGACGAAAAGCTGAGCTTCGAGGCGGCGATGCCCGAGAACCCCACCGCCGGCACGAATTCGCACACGAACCCGGATCCCGAAGCCCTGGTCGCGCTCCCACTGCGCGGCGCAACGGGGGCTACCTTCCTGTACCTCAAACGCGCTGCCGTCGAGGACTGGCACCGGGCTCCGCGGCGCATGTTCTTGATCGCGGTGCAGGGCATGTCCGAGGTGACTGCGGGCGATGGGGAGGTGAGGCGCTTCGGACTCGGTAGCATCATCCTGATGGACGACCTGACCGGCAAGGGCCACATAACGCGTGCCGTGGGCGACGTCGACCACATCGCGCTGACGATCCCTGTGCCGGCGCCAAAGTAGATGCGACCCATGCGTTTGCGGTTCAGTCTCGCTGCGTTCGCCGCCATCGCTCTGACGGCGTGTGTGTCCCGCTCACTCGACACAACCGACCCCTGTGCGGATCCCACGGCCGGCTGGAAACCCTCACCGCAAGCGCCGGAGAACGCGGCGGCGCTCCTGGCACTGGAGTCAGGTGGACTGCCGGTCGCTGAACAACTGCGGTCCTCAATTCCCCTGACGGAGGCCTGGTTCTCCGAGGGCTCGGACCGGCTCCTCGTCTGTCGCTACGAGGCGCACGCCAACGAGTGCCCGGTGGCCATGACCGCGGAATTCACCCACACCTCGAAGGGCTGGTCCGCAGGGCCTGTCGAGTCGAGGCTGTGTCGCGAATAGTCGCGACTTCAGTCGGAAAGAGCTCGAATACCGAGAAGGTCTCCGTCGCCGCTGCTGTTGTAGCCACCAAGATTGTCGCCATCCAGTACGTGCAGCACGCCGGTGTTGCCCGTTGCCAGCAACGGATGCCCCGACTCGCCGAGAGAACCCGACTGCATGATTCGGCGAATGGGCGCGAACACACCGCAGATCAGCGGGTCGCTGACCTACCACTCCACAGCCTACGTCGCGGCAAGTTACCGTCCGGAGTAACTCGCGGCTGCAGGTCGAAAAAACCCATTTAAATCAGCGACTTGTGCCGCGATGAATGACTCGGGGGTTTCGCAGGATGCTTCAGCAACGGCGCGGTCTCACCGGGCGGAATGGAGCTAGTCGGAGTGGCCGATGACTGTGTCATCTTTCAGCAATGTGACAGAAGTCGATCGATGAGGCTGGGAATATGACAGCGACTCGCAAGTCCTTTGGCCCAGAGCGTCGATTGGCCGCTCGAGCTCGTTGGGCGCTCGATGTTTCCAGTACACTAACCCCCGATAGGCTGTGCCTGCAGTCAATAACAATCGACACCTAAAATGCTACGGGCCTCGTTAGGGACTCGCTCCTGTCCGGGACGATCTGCGCTCTACCGCGGCGCGTTGTCGTGCGCACTGCTCATGATTCTCGCCGGCTGTGGCGGTGGCGGCAGCAGCGGTAGCAGCAGTAGCGGCGGTAGCAGTGTCAGTGGCGGCGGTAGCAGCGGTAGCGGCGGCAGGGACGGCGGTGGTGGCAGTGTCAGTGGCGGCGGCGGCGGCAGTGGCAGCGGTAGCAGTAGCGGCTCGACGGAGACCCCGCCGCCGATTTCGGTCAACGTAACACCAAGCTCGGCCAGCGTGCAGGTCGCTGCTACACAGCAGTTCGTCGCAGCTGTCGCCAATGATCCATCGAATGCGGGTGTGACTTGGAGTGTCAACGGTCAGGCCGGCGGGTCCTCCACTTTTGGAGTGATTTCGTCGGGTGGCGTCTACTCCGCTCCCGCTTTGGTTCCTGCGTCGGGCGTGGTCACAGTGTCCGCGACATCCAAAGCCGACGGCGCGGCATCAGCGTCCGCGTCCGTCACTGTCACTGCAGCGCCGGTGCCGCCTCCTCCCATTGTCGTGACGATGGCCCCGACGAACCCCTCCGTGCAGGTGTCGCAGACGCAGAACTTCAGCGCCAGCGTTCAAAACGACGCACAGAACAAAGGGGTGACGTGGTCGCTCTCCGGCTGCAGCAGCAGTGCCTGCGGGACGCTCACCAGCGTCACCGCGACGTCAGTCACATACACGGCACCCGCATCAGTGCCGAGTTCTGCGACCAACATCATCACGGCGACCTCGATCGCCGACGGCACCAAGTCGGCGTCCACCACCATCACGATCGCCCCGGCAAGCTCGATCATGGTGGCGGTGAGCCCGAAGCGCGCAGCGATCACGATGTCGCAAGCTACTCAATTCACCGCTACCGTAAACGGAGATCCAGGCAGTCTCGGGGCCACATGGGCTGTTGACGGCACAACCGGAGGCAGCAGCACCACGGGAACGATCAGCCCGAGCGGGCTCTACACCCCCGGCGCGCAGGCGGGTGCGCACACCGTCACGGCGACCAGTGTTGCAGACACGTCGAA
>CAZLYG010000332.1:0-6310 GCA_964563075.1 uncultured Steroidobacteraceae bacterium
TGGCGCTCAACTATGTCGTCTATGGCATGACGCATTAGGGCTGACCAATGATCGCCTACTGCCCCCTCGCCGCGGCGACCATTACTCAGCCGGGCTGCTAGCGCCGCGCCGCGCGTCCCTGCCGCGACGATGTTTCAATTCCTCTTCAAGTATCCCTACGCTGCCTTCGCGCGCGGTGAGTTGCTGCTGCTCGGTTCGGCGCCCAGATGGCTGCTGGTACTGCTGCTCGCGCTCGGTGCTGCGGGGATCGCCGCACTTCTGTGGATGCGACGCTCCCGCGCGGTAGATAATCTGCGCGGCTGGCGGCTGGGCGTGCTGTGGATGCTCGAGGCGGGAAGCCTCGCCCTGTTGATCGTGCTGCTGTGGCGCCCGGCGCTGGCGGTCACGGAGCTCAAGCCCCGTCAGAACATCGTCGCCGTCCTCGTGGACGACTCGCGCAGCATGGCGCTCGCGGAGAACGGTTCGACCCGGGAACAGCAAGCCGTGCAGGCCCTGCAGGGTGGGGTTTTAGCGGACCTGCAGCGCAGATTCCAGACACGACTGTATCGTCTGGATACCGCGGTGAAGCGCGTCGACAGCCCGGCGGACCTGGGCCCGGCTGTAGCGCCTGCGACACACATCGGCTCCAGCCTGGAACAGTTCGTCACAGAGACGGCGGATCTCCCGGTGGGCGCGATCGTCCTGTTGAGCGATGGTGGGGACAATGCAGGCGGAATCGAGCGCAGCGTCATCGAATCGCTGCGCAACCGCCGCATACCGGTGTACACGGTGGGATTCGGCCCGCAGAGCGTCGATCGGGATGTCGAGGTCGAGGACGTGGTGGTTGCCTCGCGCACTCTCGCTGGGTCACGTCTGAGTGCCACGGTGAAGTTCCAACAGCACGGCTTCAGCGGACGCAGCTCTGCGCTCACGGTGCGCGATGGCATCAAGCTGTTGGCATCCAACCCCATCACCCTTGGGGCAGATGGCCGGCCACAGTCGGAGAACGTGCTCTTCAACGTTGGAGCGGCAGGCGCCCGCACCCTGCAGTTCGCGGTCGAGCCTCTACCCGGCGAGGTCAACCGTGCCAACAATACGGTGACGCGGCTCGTGTACGCGGAGCCGGAACCCCAGCGTATCCTGTATTTCGAAGGTGAGCCGCGCTGGGAATACAAGTTCATCCGTCGGGCGGCCGGCGATGACCCGATGATTCAGGTCGTCTCGATGCTGCGGACCACCGAGAACAAGATCTATCGCCAGGGGATCTCCAATCCCCAGGAGCTGGCCGAAGGCTTTCCGACGCGCGCCGCCGATCTGTTCGCCTACCAGGCGCTGATCATCGGCTCGGTGGATGCCGGCTACTTCACGCCGGCCCAGCAGCAGCTCATCAAGGACTTCGTCGACCGGCGCGGCGGCGGACTGCTGTTGCTCGGGGGCCGGCAGTCGCTGGCGGATGGGGTCTGGGGCGGCTCGGAGATCGCCGACCTGATACCGCTGGTGCTGCCGCAAAGCCACGAGACGTTTCATCGCGATCCGGCGACCGTCAGCCTGACCTCCGCGGGGGAGGACAGTGTCATCTGCAGGCTGCTGGATGACCGGCAGGCGAATGTCGACAAGTGGCACAAGCTGCCTTATCTGATGGACTATCAGGACCCCGGCCAGCCCAAGCCCGGCGCCGTCGTGCTGGCACAGATGCACGTGGGCGAGCGCACCATGCCGATGCTCGTGACTGAGAGCTACGGACGCGGCCGTACGGCCGTGCTTGCCACTGGCGGCACCTGGCGTTGGCAGATGAGCCTGCCGCTCGGCGACAACAGCCACGGCCTGTTCTGGCAGCAGCTGTTGCGCTGGCTGGTCACGGACACTCGCGGGCGAGTCATGGCGTCGGTACGCAATCTCACTCTTTTCGATGAGGGCCATGCACAGATCTCTGCGGAGGTGCGCGATAAGGACTACCGCTCGGCGGCGGACGTCAGTGTCAGTGCGCACCTCATCGGTCCGGCCGGTATAAATGCAACCGTGGAGCTCGATCCGGTGGCCAACACCCCGGGGCGCTTCCAGGCGGATTGGACCGCCCCGACCCCCGGACTGTACGTTGCGGAGCTGACAGCGCGTCGCGGCAAGGAGGAGATCGGCACCGACATCGCAACGTTTCAGCGTCTCGACGGCGTCGCGGAGAGCTTCCACACCCAGCAGAACCGCAACCTGCTCGAATCGCTCGCCAGCAGTACCGGCGGCCGCTACGTCGAGCCCGGCGACCTGCGCTCACTGGTGCAGGAGATTCCCTACTCCGCCGCGGGAGTCACCCTGCGCCAGATCAACGACCTGTGGAACATGCCGATCGTGTTCCTGGTGCTGCTGGCGGCTCGCTGCGGGGAGTGGCTGCTGCGCAGGAAGTGGGGCGTCGTATGAGCACGGCGCGACGTGTGAGCGGGGGCCTCGTATGAGCACGGCGCGTCCCGTGAGCGCGGGGCGTCGTCTGAGCCGGGGCCGCCGCTGGCCCATAGCGTTTGCGATGCTGCTGCTCGCGGCCGTGCCGCGCGCGTATGCGGACACCTATTTCCTCACCGTCGCGGGCCTCGGGGGCGAGCCCGACTACGAGCAGCGCTTCCGCGCGATGGCGGCCGACCTGGATCGCATCCTGAAGGCAGCCGACACGACCAATCATGTCGTCACGCTGGCCGGCGATGAGGCGACACGCGCCCACATGACCGAGGCTCTGCAGTCGATCGCGGATCATTCTTCTGCGGATGATCAGTTCGTGCTCATCCTCATTGGACATGGCTCCTATGACGGGCGGCAGTACAAGTTCAATCTGGTGGGGCCGGACATCTCCGCGTCCGCGCTCGCGCGCTTGTGCGATCGAATCGCGGCCCGGCGTCAGTTGATCGTCAACACGACCAGCTCCAGCGGCGCTTCCATGGCCGCTCTGAAGCACGAGGGCCGGGCAATCATCGCGGCGACCAAGAGCGGCGCGGAGAAGAACGCGACGGTGTTCGCGCGCTACTGGGTCGATGCCTTGCGCGATGCCACGGCCGATACCGACAAGAACGATTCGATCAGCGCCCTGGAGGCGTTCCAGTACGCCGCCGCCAAGACGGCCGAGTTCTACGAGTCCCAGAAGCGGCTCGCGACGGAGCATCCGATCTTTGCCGATGCCGGGAGCGCCGTCGCGCTGCGGACCGCTTCGCTGGCCAGCGGTGCCGGCAGGTCCTTGTCCAGCTTTGTCGTGGTTCGGCTCGGCACCGCCGGGGTTGCCGCGGCTGATCCGGCGAAGCGCGGGTTGCTGACGCGCAAGGAGCAGCTGGAGAGCCAGGTCGATGCGTTGAAATACCAACGCGCCGCCATGTCGCCGGAGGACTATAAGCGCCAGCTCACTCAGACCCTGGTGGAGCTGGCGAAGGTGCAGGAGGCGCTCGACAAGTGAGGCAGGCGGCGCGCCAACTTGCGATCATTGCAGTGACGGCGGGTGCGCTGACCGGTGCCTCCGCGGTCGCTGCGAGCGCGGCCGTTCTGCAGGCGCAGGTCGCCGACGGCGGTGCGCGCCCGATGCCGGCCGCCCCCGCGCTGCGCGTGGCCACGGCCCCGCCAGCCGCCAGCACGCCAAAGGCGCCTGCGACCGCGCACGAAGCGCGCGCCGCCTCCACCAGTGCTGAGGCGGCCGCGCCGGAGCGTTGCCAAACGCTGGAGAAGCACGGCCGCCGGGGCGAGGCGCAAACCTGCTTCCGCGATCTGGTACGTACCAACAGCCCCTATCTACGCGCGGAAGGGTATTGGGGACTGCATTCCTACGACCAGGCCAATGAGGAATTCCGCGCGGCGGTGGCGCAGTCTGACCGCAACGCGCTGTACCGCGTGCGGTGGGGGCGCATGCTCCACGAGCGTTTCAACAACCAGGACGCGCAGGACCTGTTCAAGGAGGCGCTGCAGCGCGACCCGAAGAACGCAGAGGCGTATCTCGGACTGGCGCTCGTGAGCGCCGATGGGTTCGACAACGGAGCGATTCAGTACGCTCAGAAGGCCCTGCAGCTCGAGCCCAAGCTGGCAGCCGCTCATGAGCTGCTCGCGAACCTTGCGCTGGAGGATTCCGACTCGGCGCAAGCGGCCTCCGAGGCCGATGCGGCCCTGAAGCTCTCGCAGGACGCACTGGATGCGATGGCCGTGCATGCGAGCATCGAGGTGCTGGCCGATCGCAGTCCGGAGGAGTGGTTCGCGAAGATCGCCGCGATCAATCCTGGCTACGGGCCTGCCTTCGCGCTGGTGGGACACCACCTGACGCTCAACGGGCGCTACATGGAAGGCGTCGAGTACTACCGCAAGGCGGTCGCCGCGGATCCGCAGTTGTGGTCGGCCCGCTCCGAGCTCGGCATCAATCTGATGCGCCTGGGTCAGGATACCGAGGCGCGCGAGCAGCTGCAGAAGAGCTACGAGAACGGCTATCGGAACGAGGCGACGGTCAACAGCCTGCGCCTGCTGGACAGCTACAAGAACTTCGTGCTGCTCAAGGATGACACGACCATCCTCAAGTTGAACCGCAAGGAAGCCGATCTGCTCTATCCATACTTCCATGCCGAGCTGAAACGGGACATCGCCGACTACGAGCGCAAGTACCAGATGAAGCTCTCCGGGCCGGTGCAGGTGGAGGTATACCCGGATCACGAAGACTTTGCGGTGCGGACCCTCGGAATGCCCGGCCTCGGGGCACTGGGGGTGACCTTCGGCAACGTGCTGGCCATGGACAGTCCCTCGGGACGTAAACCCGGCGACTTCCACTGGGCGAGCACGCTGCGCCACGAGATGAGCCACGTGTTCATTTTGTCCGCGACCCAACATCGGGTACCGCGCTGGTTTACCGAGGGCCTCGCCGTGCACGAGGAGACGCAGTCCTCGCCGGAGTGGGGCGATCCGATGACGCCCGAGATCGTCGTCGCATTGCGCGATAAGAAGCTCTTGCCGGTCGCCGACCTGGATCGCGGCTTCGTGCGGCCGGAGTATCCGACGCAGGTGTTCGTTTCCTACTTCCAGGCGGGCCGCATCTGCGACTACATCCAGGTCAAATGGGGCGCCGACAAGCTGCTGGACATGGTGCACTCGTTCGCTCGCCGGGTCAGCACCCCTGACACCATTCAACAGGTGCTCGGCCTGAGCGCCGCGGATTTCGACAAGCAGTTCCAGAGCTGGCTCTATGCCAGCGTGCAGGACACCGTCAGCCACTTCGATGAGTGGCGCAAGCGCCTGACGCACCTGGCGGGGCTGGCGCAGGCGAAGCAGTACGAGGAGGTCATTCGCGAAGGCGATGCCGTCATCCGGCTGTATCCGGACTACGTGTACGATGCCAACGCCTACGAGTTCCTGGCGGAGGCCTACCTCGCCAAGGAGAACAAGCCGGCCGCGGCGCAGGCGCTGCAGGCGTATGTGAAGCAGGGCGGGCGGCGCCCCGAGACCCTCAAGACGCTGGCGCGGATCCAGGAAGAGCAGGGCGATGTAGCGTCGGCGGCGGCGACGCTCGATCGCATCAACTACATCGATCCGGCCTACGATGAGGATCTGCACCGCCACCTGGGCAAGCTGTGGCTGGCCCAGAAGAATTACGACGGGGCCATCCGCGAGTACCGCTCCGTGTTGGCGCTGCACCCCCTGGATGTAGCCTCCGCGCAATACGATCTCGCGGAGGCTTACATGGGCGCCGGGCAGCGCGACAAGGCCGAGGATGCCGTGCTGGCCTCGCTCGAAGCCGCGCCCGGCTACCGTCCCGCACAGAAGCTGTTGTTACAGATCAAGGCTCCTTAGAGGTCAAGCATGAGCACCGTACCCGTCGCCGAGGCCGATCGCGCCTCCCTGGACTCCAACGACCTGCAGCGCCGCGTGGAGCGCTTCCATGCGGTGCGGGAGCGCATCCTCGAGCAGGTTCGCAAGGTCATCGTCGGGCAGGACGAGGTCCTGGAGCAGATCCTCATCGCGCTGTTCGTCGGCGGACACTGCCTCATCACCGGCCTGCCGGGCACGGCGAAGACGTTGATGGTGCGCACCATCGCCACGACGCTCGGATTGCAGTTCCGCCGCATCCAGTTCACCCCAGACTTGATGCCTGCGGACATCACCGGCACGGACATCATCGAGGAGGATGCGACCAGCGGCCATCGGCGCTGGACGTTCGTGCAAGGTCCGCTGTTCGGCAACATCATTCTCGCGGACGAGATCAACCGCACGCCGCCCAAAACCCAGTCGGCGCTCCTGGAAGCCATGCAGGAGCGCTCCTGCACGGTGCGCGGCAACATCTACGCGCTGCCGCAGCCGTTCTTCGTGCTCGCGACACAAAATCCCATCGAGC
>CAZLYG010000333.1:0-6308 GCA_964563075.1 uncultured Steroidobacteraceae bacterium
GGCTCGCACCTGGCCGCTTCCGATCTCCTGCGTCCGGGGCGCCTGGCATCCACTGGAGTGGATGCCGCCCGTCCGATTCTCACGCAGGTCGGTCAGCTGGCCGGATTTCCGGACATCTTCAGCAATCTCGACACGATTGTCGTGCTGTTGCTCGCGTGGCTCGTCGTCATCGTCTGCTTCTTCGTGCTCGCAGTGCAGATCTTCGTGACGCTGATCGAATTCAAGCTCACCACCTTGGCAGGCTTCGTGCTCGTGCCTTTTGCGCTCTGGAACAAGACGGCCTTTCTCGCCGAAAGAGTCCTGGGCAATGTGATCTCCGCCGGCATCAAGATTCTCGTGCTGGCCGTGATCGTGGGTATCGGTATCGGAATCTTTGGGCAGTTCCAGACTCCGGCCGGCACCACGCTCACTGTCGACAATGCGCTGGCGATCATGCTTGCGTCGCTTGCGCTCTTTGGTCTCGGGCTCTTTGGCCCCTCGATCGCCTCGGGCCTCGTTTCAGGCGCCCCCCAGCTGGGGGCGGGCGCCGCGGCCGGCACGGCTCTCGCAGCCGGTGGCCTCGCCGTGGCGGGCGGCGTCGCTGCGGCCGGGGCCGTACGAGTGGCGGCGGCTGCCGGAGGCAGCGCCCTTCGAGGTTCGGTCGCCGTCGGGCGGTCCGGATATTCAGCATTCAAGGAAGGCGCCGCAGCATCCGGAACGACCGGGGCCGCCTCCGTTGCTCCGGGATTGGCAAACATGGCGAAAGCAGGTGGCAGCGCGGTCGCTCAGCGCGCGCGTGCCGCCTGGTCGCGACTGATCAGCCGCGTTGCTTCTGGACCTTCCGAATCCGAAGCAGATCCGCAGACTTCGGAGCCCGCCTGGGCTAAGCGCTTGCGCGCGTCGAACCGAGTGACGCATGGCATTTCTGCGGCCGCTCACACCGCACGCTCCGGGGATGCCGGCGGGAGCGGTGCGAACCCCTCGCTGCCGAAAGACGAGTGAGTCACATCATGACCTTCAAACGATCCAGTGTTCGATACTCCACTACGCCCGAGCCGACTACACCCTATCAGGCTGCCCGGCAGCTCTGGGACGAGCGCATCGGATCGGCACGCAGCCAGGCCGCCAATTGGCGGCTCATGGCATTCGGCGCATTGACCCTTGCGTTCGTTGGGTTCGGGACAGTGCTCTGGCAGTCCGGTCGGTCGCGCATCACCCCCTACGTCGTCGAAGTAGATCGGCAGGGTGATGTTCGGGCAGTGGCGTCGGCCGCCGAGGCGTACCGACCGACCGATGCGCAAATCGAGTACCAGCTTGAGCACTTCGTGCGCAACGTCCGTTCACTGCCCCTCGATCCCATCGTTTTGCGCCAGCAGTGGCTCGAAGCCTACGACTACACGACGGACCGAGCAGCAGTGGCCTTGAACTCGTACGCGCGCGCCAATGATCCCTTCTCTCGCGTGGGCCACACATCGATCGCCGTGGAGGTATCGAGTGTCGTGAGGGCTTCGCCGAACTCCTTTCAGGTCCGATGGATCGAGCGGACTTACACAGAGGGCTCACCGACTTCCACAGAACACTGGACAGCGATTCTGTCCGTCGTCTTGGAGCCCCCGCGCGATGTTCTGCACATTCGCAAGAATCCGCTCGGGATCTATGTCGACAGCCTCGATTGGAGTCGCGAGCTCGGAACCGGTTAGGAGATCCGAAACATGTCTAGCGCCCACCTTCCGCATTGCGTTTTGAAAAGTGCCACGGCTCTCGCTTGCCTCTTGCTCGTCGCCGGCTGTGCCTCGCACCGGCCTGCGCCAGAGCCTCCACTCGATCAGGCCGTGAAAGCTCATCCACTGCCCGAGACCGTTCGACCCCTGCAGATCGTGGAGATCCCCCAGCCGCTCCCCCTCCCGGGGCAGCTGAAGCCGTTGCTGACATTGCCCGGCCCCGCTACCTTGGAGGCTCCTGACGGTCGCGGGCAGCAAGGCGAAGCAGCGGTCAATCAGGCCAACGCGGCGGCCCGCATGGAGCCTTCAAAGCCGGGCTTCCTGAATTCCGTCCAGGTCTGGCCGTACAGCCCTGGTGCGCTCTACCAGGTCTACACCAGTCCCGGTCGAGTCACTGACGTGGCTCTCCAACCCGGTGAGGAATTGCGCGATATCTCCGCCCCGGACACCGTTCGCTGGGTGATAGGCGACACGGAAAGCGGCGATGGCGCCAATCGCATCATTCACATCGCTGTGAAGCCGACGCGAGCAGGACTGCAGAGCAATCTCGCTATCTACACTTCTCGACGCACGTACTTCCTGGAGTTGACCTCGACGGCCGAGACCTGGATGGCGTCCGTCTCCTGGGACTACCCGCAGGACCGGCTCCTGGCTCTCAAGACGGCTAATCGGCAGCGCGAGACCGCGCAGCCCGTCCAGGAGAACGTACCTCTCGATCGATTGCAGTTCCGCTATGCCATCAGTGGCGACTCACCGCCCTGGCGCCCGGAGCGGGCTTTCGATGATGGCGAGCGGGTCTACATCGAATTTCCGGCCGCCATCGCGCAGGGCGAGATGCCTCCCCTGTTTGTCATTGGCACGAACGGCGAGGCCGATCTGGTTAACTATCGTGTGCGGCCCCCGTACTACGTGGTTGACCGTCTGTTCGGCGCGGCGGAGTTGCGTCTCGGCGGCGAAAAAGCTGCAGTTGTGCGCATCGCGCGGACCGATCTTGTGACACCGGATACGCATCGGAGTCGATCACGATGAGCTCCGGCGATGCTGGACGAAACGCGATGACCGAAGGTTCAGCGGGCGCGCCGGCTTCGACACCCGCGTCCGTCGCGCCCTCGAAAGCCGAGCGCGGCCCGGTGCCTTCTGCATCGCCGACCGGAGCCGACCGCAAGGAACCACCCGAGACTCTTCTCTTGCGACGCGCTCCACGTCCTGTGAACCGACTCAACCGTACAACGCTCGCCGTTCTGATCGGAGGCCTGGCGATACTTGTGCTCATCGCTACGTTGTGGGGTCTGCGACGGCCCCCTCCGAAACCTGACTCCGCGACCGACCGTGAGGGCAAAGTGGATCACGCGGCACGCGCAGAAGGTCTGGATGCGCTCCCTCGCGATTACGCAAGCATACCCAAGCCTCAGCCGGCACCGCGGTTGGGTGCTCCCATTGGGGAGCTCGGCCGCCCCGTTCTTCGCGAGGAGCAAGCGGCTGGGCTTCAACCGCTTCCGGAGCGGCCGAGTTTCTCACCGAACCCAGAGGAGGATGCGCTGCGCGCGCAGCGTTTGCGTGAAGAGCAGGAAGCGGAGGCCGCCAACAAATCGCAGGTACTCGTCCAACTCAAGCGGTCGCAACAGACACCCGCCAGCTCCTCGCCGTCCGAAGCGGTTCCTGGACCCGTGTCCGGCACAGGAGCGGCGCCTCAGTCCCCTCCTCATGCGGAGGGCGCTGCAGCCGGACAAGAGCACAAAGAGGGATTTCTCGCAGGCTCGGCGTCGAACATGGATGCCCGAATCTACAGTACCGCAACATTGCAGATTCCTCATTCGCCCGGCCAGTTGATGGCGGGCACGATCATCCCGGCAGCGCTGCTGACGGGTATCGACTCGGATCTCCCAGGAATGATCATGGCGACCGTGACCTCGCCGGTCTACGACTCCGTGACCGGCCATCTGCTTCTGATTCCGCAGGGTGCGCGTCTACTAGGCCAGTACGATAGCCAAGTCGCTTACGGACAACGCCGAGTCCTGCTCGTGTGGACGCGGCTCATCATGCCCGACGGCTCCTCCATTGTGCTCGATCGGCTTCCAGGGACAGATGCGGCAGGGCGGGCGGGCCTTGAGGACCAGGTCGATTGGCACATAGAGCGACTCGCCGGTGGCGCGGCTCTGTCAACGGTCCTGGGCGTCGCTTCGGCACTTGCGACCCCCAATCGAAGTGGATCTCAAGGCGTCCTTGTGATCGCGACTCAACAGAGCGTCCAGGACACGACTAACCAGATTGGTCAGGAGATCACCCGGCGGAATCTCGATGTGCAGCCGACGCTGCGGGTCCGTCCGGGCTTCCCACTGCGGGTGATCGTGAACAAGGATATCACCCTGCGTCCCTACGCCTCGTGACGCATGGGGCCGGAGAGACACGGAATGGACCAAGAGACGACGCGTACGGACACGACGGATCTGAAGCGTTCAGCGCGGCTCGATGCCACCACCGCTCAGCCGCCGGGCGCGATCGTTCGGTTGTCAGAGTCAGACTGGCAACTGTTCAAGGCGGAAATCCGCCAACTGCTTGCGGCGCTCAGGCCCCGTGCGCGTGCTCAGGAGCAAAGTGTCCGGCAGATCACCCATCGTGCGATGGAGGCGCTGGACGTGATTGCCACTGCGATTCGGAGTCACCCGGGCACCGGCCAGGCGAGGCGCCTCGTACGATTTGTCGCCAGCTGTTACAACGGAAGCGACTACCCATTTGACGTGACGGAGCTACGCGGTCTCGATACGCCGCTGGCGCAGGCATGTTTGGACTATCTCGACTACGATCGCCTCGCCGTCCGCGAGATTCATCATCATTTGCCGGGTGGAGAACTCGAGCTGCACCAGTGGTTGCGCAGGTACGACGTTCGCGTTGTTTCCTATCTGAACCCAGGAGTAGGGCACAAGTCATGAAGCTCCGGCTGGGACCCCTTCCTCGGACTGAGACCGTCAAACTGACGATCGCGCTCCCCGTCGTATTGAAGGAGCAGCTCGATCGTTACGCAGAGTTGCATTCATCTGCCTGGAACGAGACGGTCGATGTGGCTTCGCTGATACCGCACATGCTCTCCGAGTTCATCGAGCACGATCGCGGTTTCAAGAGATTGCTGAAACGGAGCCGGACCGCATCCGAGTCCCCGCAACGCGAGAGCTAATAGATCACGGCCTGCTTGTCAACGTCTGTAAATTCCGCAGAAACGTCGTTTTACAACTCGATCAGCCGCGTCGATCACAATAATGTTTGACGCGAGATCGGGGTTGAGCCCCGCCGGCCAGGTGCGCTGATCGCCTGTAGCGTCGTTTCCGCACGAGACACTCGGTTGGCGCCCCTACGTTCTTCTTGCCCGCTGCTCAAAGCCTTGGAGTGCAATGGAACTGCGTCACCTACGTTACTTCATTGCGGTTGCGGAGGAACTCCACTTCGGACGGGCCGCGGAGCGCATCGGAATTGAGCAGTCGCCGCTTTCGCGTGCGATCAGGGAACTCGAAGAGGACCTCGGCGTAAAGCTCCTCAGCCGCACCAGTCGCAGCACGAGAATCACAACCGCCGGCGAAGCGTTTCTGAGCGAAGCTCGGCGAATCCTGGACGAAGTCAGGGCCGCTCGCAGTTTGGCGCGTTCCGTAACGCGCGCACTGACGACCCGACTTCGTATCGGAGTGTCCCCAAGCATCGCGCAACCGCGCCTTGCCAGATTGCTATCGATGTCGCGCGCCGAGGAGCCCAGCACCGAGCTGCAAGTCGTGGACAGGTTGGCACGAGAGCAGGCGCAACAGATCCGCAATGGCACGCTTGATATCGGGCTCTCACCTATCCCGATGAACACCGATGGACTTCGTTCCGAGGCGCTTTGGCGGTCCCCGCTTGTGGCGGTCGTACCGGCCGGGCACACACTGACCAAGGCACCCTGTATCTCTTTTGGCGCCTTTCTGAAGCAGCCGGATATCGTCTGCTATGGTGAACTGCAGGCTGCCTGGGAGACACCGGGGAACGTCGATGCCCGGCGCGAGCCGCCCGCCCGATCCGTCTCCGTCAGCAGCCTTCCGATGCTGCTTGAGATAGTCGCTGGTGGCCTGGGTCTCGGAATCGCTTTGGCTCAGCAAGTGGATTCGACCAGGCGCCTGGATCTGGCCCTGTTGCCCTTCGACTCGGCCCCGACGGTAGTGACGCACGCGATCCAGGGGATCGACCGGCCGCAGGCCGATCTATGCAACCGATTCGTGATGCGTGCGCGCTGGCTCGGCTAAACAGAGCATTGTCTCGTCAATGACGGGTGACTGGCTGACATTATGTTAAATATAGGTTCGCGCAACCGAACCTGGCCGGCAATGGCATCCAAGAGAGAAATCAGCGTCTAGCGCCGCAACCACGCTTTCGCGGCCGGATAGATGCAGCTCCCTCAAACGCAGGGGCTCGCGGTTCAGACAGAGGCACTGCCCCTCTCGTCGGACTCGCGAGACTTTGTCCCGCGCCGGAGCACGTCACTCCTCCGGTTTGACCCGCGGACTCCCTCGACGCGCAGGTGAAGAAAGTTGTGGGGCGCGTCAAGAACTTTGTTCGGTGAGACGAGCCGAAGAAAATGCGCGGCGATCA
>CAZLYG010000334.1:0-6304 GCA_964563075.1 uncultured Steroidobacteraceae bacterium
CGAGCAGCAACACATTGAGAATCTGCTGGCCGCTGAACCGTACGCTGCGCTTGATGAGTCCCTGCAGCTTGGCAAACGCAATCGCGCTGCCGCTGAAGGAGACGGCACCGATGATGCCGCCGACGACAGCGAGGACCGAAGCCGCGTAACTATCCATTTCGCCCCGGTAGAGCTCCACGGCCGCGATGGCTGCGGCGGCACCTCCACCCATCCCGTTGTAGAGCGCGATCATCTGCGGCATGTCGGTGATGGCGACACGCTTGCCGCTCCACCACGCGAATCCGCCGCCGACGAGAATGGCCGGAATGATCCACTCATAATTCGACATTCCGGGGTACGCGAACGTCACGGCCGTGGCCACCAACATGCCGGCACCCGCCCACGTGATACCGCTGCGTGCGGTCACGGGTGAGCTCATGCGCTTCAGGCCCAGGATGAACAGAGCCGCGGTGACGAAATGGCTGGCCTGGATGACCAGGTCGCGATACTCGTCGAACATCAGTGCGCCCCTTTCTTGTTTACGCTACGCGACCCGGCCTGGCGCGGCCCGCTGGCCTTAAACATCTCCAACATCCGCTCCGTGACGACGTAACCGCCCACGGCGTTACCCGCAGCAAGCAGTACGCCGATGAAGCCGATGATTTTCTCCAACGGCGTATGAGCGCTACCCAACGCGACCATGGCGCCCACGAGCACGATGCCGTGCACGAAGTTGGACCCCGACATGAGCGGCGTGTGCAGGATCACCGGTACCCGCGAGATAACCTCGTAGCCGGTGAAAGCCGCGAGCATGAAAATATAGAGCGCAACCATTCCGGTCATGTGCTTTCCCCGTGCGTGTAGGAGTCCGACAGGCTCCCGGCCACGATCAGCCCTCGATAGCCTTACGTGTCGGTTCGTGTTTTACCTGTCCGCCGTGCGTGAGGCACGACTTGGCGAATACCTCGTCGCTCCAGTCAATCCACAGCTTGCCCTTGTCGAGAGCGGGCTTGAGAAAGTTGAGCAAGTTGCGGGAGTACATTTCGCTCGCGTTGTACGCGAGCGCCGCCGGCAGGTTCACGGCGCCGATGATCTTCACTCCCTGATGCTCGACGATCTCTCCGGCACGAGTGAGCTCACAATTCCCCCCTTGCTCGGCCGCGATGTCGACGATCACAGATCCCGGCCGCATGCGTTCGACTGCGGCGCGGGAGATGATCTTCGGCGCTGGCCGGCCCGGTACCGAGGCGGTCGTAACGACCGCATCCGCAACGGCGATTCGCGAATCAAGCACTTCCTGTTGCTTTCGCTTCTCCTCGTCCGTGAGCTCCCGTGCGTATCCGCCGGTGCCTTCGGCGCTGACTCCTGTATCTACGAACTTGGCGCCGAGAGATTTCACCTGTTCTCGCGTGGCGCTTCTGACGTCGTAGGCCTCTACGACGGCGCCGAGACGGCGTGCCGTGGCGATCGCCTGAAGTCCGGCAACACCGGCTCCGATGATGAGCACCTGAGAGGGGCGGATCGTGCCCGCAGCCGTCGTCAGCATAGGCAGAAACTTCTGCAGATTGTCCGCGGCGATCAGCACAGCTTTGTATCCGGCGAGGGATGCCTGTGAGGACAGCGCATCCATCGACTGTGCACGGGAGATTCGCGGTACGAACTCCATTGCAAAGCTGACAAGCCCGCGGCGCTGCAACGCTTGAACCTCGTTGCGTCGTGCGTAGGGCTGCATGTAGCCGATCACGACCGCACTACTCTTGAGTTGTCCGATCTGCTCGACGGACAGCGGCTGAACGGTCAGCACGACATCCGACTCGCTGAGCACTGCGCCGGCGGTGTCGGCCCAAGTCACGCTCTTGTAAAGAGCATCCGGGAACTGCGCGCGGGCGCCCGCATCCCGTTGAAGGAGGACCCGCGCGCCGCTTTGCGTCAGCTTATCGGCGACTTCCGGGACCAGACTGACACGAGTCTCTTGCGGCGCGCTCTCGCGCAGCGCGCCTATGGTTACGGGCATCTGCAGACCCCTCGTTTCCGCGCTCTAATTCGTTTGCGATCGGGAGTGGCGTGGCCGGCCGGCCACGCACCGTGAAATCCTCAACTGAATTAACACCTTGCGCCGTTGAATTCTTGCATATATCTGCCTTATCTTACAGCAGCCATGCTAGGTATCGATCTGGACAGCGCCGATCAGGGATCACACGATGACCTGCGAATCCTCGCCAGCAGAGCGGCGACTCGCGGGCTTTCGCAGCTTGTCCTCCGTACGGACGTCGCGGGGATGCCGCTGGAATGGATCGATTACAAGGAAGCCGCGCGGCTCTACCACCAGGAGCAGGTGGCCTATACCTGCGGCTCGATGCTCTACAAGCTCTTCGGTGGCGTGAACGCCAGGACCGGACGGCGGACAGTGCTCGAGGTCAACTCGATCGTCGCTACCGTCGGGCACACGGGCAATCCCGGTAATACCCGCCATGATTACGTCCCGCCGCTGAACAACCAGACGCTGTTCCGCCGGGACGCCTTCCTGTGCATGTATTGCGGAGTGCGCTTCCCCTCGCGCGAGCTGTCGCGGGACCATATCCGTCCCTTCAGCCAGGGTGGGGTGGACGTGTGGACGAATGTCGTCACCGCCTGCCGCCGCTGTAACAATCAGAAGGCCTCCCGCACTCCCGAGCAGGCGAAAATGCAGCTGATCGCCGTGCCTTTCACGCCGACGTATGCGGAGTACATCTTCCTGAAGGGCCGGCGGGTGCTGGCGGACCAGATGGAGTACCTGCTGGCGCATTTTCCGCGCACGAGCCCCCTGCACGCGCGCATTCAGCACTGGCTGTCCTGAGCGAGCCGGCGCGCGCCTTGATCTTCCTGATTGACGCCTCGGTCTACGTTTTCCGCGCCTATCACTCGATGCTCCCGGATATGGTGGATTGCGACGGCAATCCCGTGCATGCCGTGTTCGGATTTGCGCGCTTCGTCGGCGATCTGATCGAGCGCATCCGTCCGCGTTACATGGCGATTGCGTTCGACCAGCGGCGCGCCGACTCCTATCGCAGCCGCCTGTATCCGGCCTATAAGGCCAATCGCGACCCGTTGCCGCCGGGACTCATCGGCCAGTTCGAATGGTGCCGGGAATTGTGCGGGCAGCTCGGTGTGCCCATGTTCGTGAACACGGAATACGAGGCCGACGACATCATAGGCACGCTTTCCCGCTGTATGCGCGAGCAGGGGGTGCGCTCAGCGTTCATCACGCGGGACAAGGATATCGCGCAGCTGATGCGGGATGGCGATCTCTTCTGGGACTACGGCTTTCGCGGGCAGTTCGGCTACCACGATATCCAGCGCCACTATGGCGTCGCGCCCGAGCGCTTCGCCGACTATCTGGCGTTGACCGGTGACGCCGTGGACAACATCCCGGGCGTGCCCGGTGTCGGTCACAAGACGGCGGCCACTCTGATGCGGGAGTTCGAGTCGCTCGAGGCGCTCTACTCTGGCCTGGGCCGAGTGGCCGCCCTGAAGTTGCGCGGGCAGCAGGGGATCTGTGAGCGGCTACGCGAACATCGCGAGGCCGCGTTTCTGGCGCGTCAGCTCACGCGGATCAGCTGTGACGTGGCGCTCGGGGTCGAGCCCGAAGGGTTGCGTCGCCGTGCTCCCGACCTGAAGGGACTGGGGAGCCTCTACGACCGACTGGGCTTCGGGCCCTTCCTGCGCAGGCAGGGCGAGCGGCTGGCGGCGCTACCGCCCAATTAGTTGTTGGGCGGCGCAGGGATCTCGCCGGTGATGCAGCCGACAGGCTCGACGGCGCCGTCCGATTTGCGCACCTCCAGGTGAATCGCCCGATCCACCAGCACGCGCGTATCGATGCGCACCAGCTCGCTGCCGTCGGGTTGCCGATGGACGAAATAGCTGCCGCCGGCCAACTCCTGCTTCTCGGAATCCACGGCAATCAGGCTGTCGCCCGTGGCGATCCCGGCTACGCGCACCACCGCCTCCCTGGAGTCCTGCGATAAACGCAAGGGGGCGCACTCGTCCCCGCCGCGCTCGACGGCCGACATGTTGAAGAACACGTTCTGGGCGCTGTCCAGATCCGGCCCGCGCGCGGCACGCGTGAACCAGCCGCCGGCCAAACCGCCGATGGCAGCGACCAGAACCGACGCGGCGAGACGCCAGGTCCCCGCGTTGTGGCTCGCCCTCAGCCTGCGGCTGAGCCCACTCGCGGGGCGCACTCTGGCGGGAATGTTGACCTTGATCGCGCGCCAGGTCTCAACGTCCTCGACGCACTCGCGGCACGCCATCATGTGCATCTCGAAGGCTTCCTGCGTGGAGGCATCGAGACCGTCGGCTACGTATACGGCTGCCGTCTGATTCGCCTTGAATTGTGAGTGATCCATGGTTCTCCCTATCCATGCGTCGGAGCGGTGCCCGGCTGGACCTCGCTCGGTGTATTTGCCCCAGCGGCAAGCCCGTGCCGGCGCAGAATGTCGCCAAAGCGCTGCCGTGCCCGCCACAAAACCTGATTGAACTGCATGTCGGTCAACTTCAGGGACTCCCGAATCGAGACTCGAGGCTCCTCGCGCAGATAGAAGCGCTCGAGAACTTCCCTGTCGCGTTGCACGGGCAGATGGTCCATCAGATCGCGAACACACTTTGCGAGCTGCTCGTGATCCAGCCGCTCCTCGAGCGAGAGGGCGTCGTCCTGCAGGCTGGACAGCAGCTCACGATCATTCTCGTGCTTGCGCGAGAGCTCCCCGCGCCAGTACGCGGTCGCGAGCTTGCATGCCGTCCGATACAGGTAGCCGCCCAGGTTGCTCGGGTCCTCCAGTCCCTCCGCGCGGATCTTTTTGATCACCTGGAGGAACGTGCGCTGCAACAGGTCCTCAGCCGCATCACGATCGATGCGCCTGTGCAGGAATACCTGCAGCAATGGGCGCCGATATCTCACATATAGCTGATCTTGGAATGAGCTTCGCTCTGCGACGGCCTCTACGAGGGAGACGTCGCCACGGTCGGAGGACCTTTCAAGGCCCTTGTCCGCCGTCTCTCCCTGTAGTGTTTCGCTGTAGCTCATTAGTACGTGTTCCTGGTTCCTGGCCGCGACAAACGCGGGCGGACCGCTGCTTTGTCGCAAGGACGCATGCGTCAGCCAGCGGCACACCGTGAACATACGGCGCGCGTGAACCCGGCTTTGAGCGGCGCGGCGTCGTCGACATCCGCTTCCGCACGACCCCTGCCACGAACTCGTCGGGGGTCAATTTAGCATAGGCGGGGCTTGCCCATATGCCGGCTAGTACACCAGATAGAATTGCCGTGGCGTTCGAGCTCCCTTGCTCCACCCTGTAGTTTTCCGGGGGTGTAGCCGCGCCGATCACGCACGCGCTCGGCGCTCCTAGATTAAGTCCAAAAGGGGCTGGACTTGTTCCAGGAGAGATCATGTCGTCGTTGCCGATGGGAATGGCTCTGACGATGCGCCGGAAGGTGTAAGCGGCTGGATAGCCGACTGTTGGCTCGCCCCTGTTGGGTACGCTCGCCACCACGATGGCGGCCCGCTGCGACCCTGGACGGTCCGCCACTTCCGCAAAGGCCTGATCCAGCTCAGGAGTGGTGGCGAACCAATGGCTGCTGAAGCTCAGGATCCGCGCCCCCATCTTCGTTGCATAATCCAATGCCCGAGCAAGGCGTTTGGGATCCAGCGGGTCCCTCGTGTGCGATCCGCAGCCCACCACCTTGATAATCATCAGTCGAACGGCGTCCGACCCAGGCGCTGCGATGCCTGCCCCATTGTTCCTCTGGGCGGCGATCAGGCTCGCCATGAAGGTCCCGTGGCTCACCTGTCCGCGGCATTGTTCCGGCGGCGATACATCCGGGGTGTCGTCCACGAAATTCCAGCCATGGACGTCATCAACATATCCATTGCCGTCGTCGTCCACACCGGCTGTGCCGTGCATCTCCGCCTCGTTCGTCCAGAGCTGATTGCGAAGGTCCTCGTGGTCGATATCCGCACCATCGTCGAATACAGCGACGATCAGCGGATGCTTCGCCGGCTTCGGGGTCCACTCCAGCGAACCCGCGACATAATCCACCCACCACAGGTTGCCGGCCCGATAAGCACAGTCATTGGTGGCAGGATCATCGACCGGCAGAGAGGGCAGCAAGGTCGAGCAGGTCAGGGGTTGGCAGGGGAAGTGCGCCGGCGCCGCGGGAGCGCCGCACGCCCAGGCGGCCAATAGGAGTAACAGGCTGCCGCAGCGCGCCAAACAGTTCCGCATGCCGCCATTCTATGCGCGGTCAACGCAGGGCAGCCTGGTGACTTCGCGATGAGCACGAGAGCAGC
>CAZLYG010000335.1:0-6291 GCA_964563075.1 uncultured Steroidobacteraceae bacterium
GCCGAAGCCGGCGATGCCGGCGAGCACCTCGGGACGCTGCGAGCGGCGCACCAGCGGCTTGATGCGCTCGACGAGCTCGTCGCCGGCATCGATATCGACGCCTGCGTCGCGATAGGAGATACGGGGACTCTCATTCATGGTGTGCTGGCCGTGCGGCGCTTGCGCGTGTGGTATTGTACATGTGCTGCAAGCGCCAGGGGCGTATCCGGCCGTCTGCGGCCGGACCCCTTCGAGGCGCACGAGCGAACCAAACAATCTCCCCATGGTCGAGCGTGCATTCCAGCTAGCGCGGGCCCCTGTCGGGCTCAAGATCCTCCTGTGGGTGCTGTGCTGCAGTGTCTGTATGGTCTGCTGGGCCGGCCGACCGGTCAGAGTGTACGAGGTCGATCTGAAGGGGGGGCAGACTCCCGCGGCGCTCCAGGATGCCATGCGCGAGGCCCTGGTACGCGCAACGGGTCGGCGCGAGTCCGCGAATGATCCCGCGTTCGCGAGTCTGATCGCGAACGCTGCGATGTATGTCAAAGCCTACACGTCCGGGCCACACGGGGAGTCACAGGTCGTGTTCAACAGCGCCGCGGTCGAACAGGCCATCGCCGGGGTCGGGCGTGCGGTCTGGGGGGGAGAGCGCCCGTTTACGCTGGTCGTGCTCGTGCCGACGCCACCGCGGGCCGTTGAGGACGCGGCTCGCGGCAGCCTTGAACAAGTGGCTATGGAGCGCGGGTTGCCGATTTCGATCGTGCCCCTCGCGCTAACCGATGCGAATGGCAACGAGCTTGGGCGTGACGCGGTCATGCAGATCGCGCAGCGTTATGGGGGAGACGCGGTGCTGCTGGGTCGGGGTGACCCCTCCGTTACCACAACCCCTCTGCAGTGGACGCTGTACACCAACTATATCAGCCAGAGCTGGACAGGCCCGCTCGAGGCTGGCATCGACGGTACCGTGGACAATCTGGCACCGGTGCAGGGCGCCTCACTGGCCGACAGCGAAGCGACGTCCATCGTGCAGATCGACGGACTGAACAGTCTGAATGACTATGCGGTCGCGGAGCGGCTGCTGGAAGGAATACCAGGGACGAGTCACGCCGGCGTGATCGAGGCACATGGCTCATCCGCGTCGTTCACCGTGACCGTGCGCGGCGGAGTAGAGGCGATCGACCACGCGCTCTCCGGCTCGGGTAAGTTCGTGCGCGCGCAGGGTTCTGATTCGCGTCCGGTGTTCCAGTACCGGCCGCAATAGTCGGGCTGCGCGACCCGCGTGCGTCACCTGCCTAATCTCATCTGCCTGTTTCGCATCGCGCTGGTGTGGCCGGTGATCGCGGCACTGTGGGCCGGCCGCGACGTGCTGGCGCTGGTGCTGTTCGTGATTGCCGCGGTATCGGATGGCCTGGACGGCTTTCTCGCCAAACGGTTCGGCTGGCAGTCGGCGCTCGGCAAGGTGTTGGATCCTCTGGCTGACAAGCTGTTGCTGGTGGCGGTATTCATCGAGGCCGCATGGCTAGGTCTGGCACCGTGGTGGCTGACGGCAGCGGTAGTAGCGCGCGACGTCATGATCGGCCTGGGTGCGGTGACTTTCCGGATGCTCTTCGGCCCCTTGCGGGGCAGACCGACGGTGGCCAGCAAGATCAACACTTTCCTGCAGCTGGGTTTTCTCACCGGCGTCATGGTCCGGGCTGCGACCGGATTTCCGCCGGTTGAGTTGCTCGAAGCGGCAGCGATTGTGACGTTATGCGCGACTTTCATCTCCGGTGTGGACTACCTGGCGACGTTTACGCGACGTGCATGGTCGCAACAAGCGTCTCCGCGGTGAGGTGCTAGAGTGCAGCAGCTCCCGCTAGGTGTCCGGCTCCCCGATCGTGCGGTGTTTGCGAGCTTCCTCCCCGCCCGCAACCGCGAAGCAGTCGACTACGTCACCAGGGTTGCCGCGGGCGGGATCTCCGGTGGGGTCTGGCTGTGCGGGGCGCATAGCTCGGGGAAGTCGCATCTCCTGCAGGCAGTGTGCACACGCGCGAGCGACACCATGCGCGCCGGATATCTGCCGTTGCAGGAGCTCGCGCCACTGGGCGTGGAAGTGCTCGAAGGCCTGCGCCAACTCGACTGCCTGTGCATCGATGATCTCGAGCAGATCGTGGGGCAGATCGAGTGGGAGCGCGGACTGTTCGGGATCGTGCGTGAGGCGGAGGACAGCGGGGCCAGAATCGTCGTCGCCGCGACGTCGCCACCCTCTTTGCTGACATGGGCGCTTCCCGATCTGGGCTCACGCCTTGCCGCGAGTGCGGTGTTTCAGCTGCGTGCACTCGATGAGAGCGAGCAGCAGGAGGCGCTGCAGTTGCGCGCCCGGCTGCGAGGGTTCGAATTGCCGGAGGACACCTCGCGCTGGCTGCAGCGGCGTTTTCCGCGCGACATGCGCGCTCTTTACGCAATTCTCGACACGCTCGATGAAGCTGCGTTGGTCGCGCAGAGAAAATTGACTGTGCCTTTCATTCGCTCGGTGCTGCGGGAGGAGTGAGCTTCCGGGCGAGCGCAGCGACGCGCTTTCCGAGCGCCTGCGCAAGGGATTTCTCGTGATCACTCAGAGACGTGCTCCCCGCGGCGACGTGGGACGCACCGTAGGGTGTACCGCCGGTGCGAGTCTCGTTGAGAGCCGCTTCCGTGTATGGAATGCCTACGAGGTACATCCCGTGATGGAGCAGCGGAATCATCATCGACAGCAGAGTGGCTTCCTGCCCTCCGTGCAGCGTTTGCGTGGATGTAAACACTCCCGCGGGTTTGCCTGCCAACTCGCCGGACACCCACAGGCTCGAGGTGCCGTCGAGAAAGTGTTTCAACGGCGCGGCCATATTGCCGAACCGGGTGGGGCTGCCGAGCACGAGGCCGTCGGCGCGGCGCAAGTCCTCGCAGGTCGCGTACGGAGCCCCCGTATCGGGAACGAGCTTCGCCGGGCCCTCACTTTCGGCGCTCACCGCCGGGACGGCACGCAGTTTCGCAGATACGCCCGGTACGCTCTCGATCCCACGGCAGACTTGCCGCGCGAGCTCTGCCGTCGAGCCGTTACGTGAGTAATAGACGACCAGAACTTCGGTCATGACATCCCCTGCGCCTGCAAGGGCGCGGATCCTATAATATCCGGCGTATCGATCTGCTGGAGCGGACTTGGTCTGTAAGCGGTTTCTGGTCGGTGGGCGAGTGCAGGGCGTGTTCTATCGCGCCACTGTGGCGCAGCATGCACGCATGCTGGCGGTTACCGGCCATGCCCACAACCTTCCCGATGGCCGCGTCGAAGTGCTGGCCTGCGGATCGCCGCAGGCTCTGGAGGCATTGGAGCGCCAGCTCTGGATCGGCTCCTCGGCCTCCAAAGTGACGGCTGTGGAGGCGACCGACGTCGATTCAGGCACAGCGCCCGATACTTTTCGCACCGGCTGACCCAAGCCTTCTCAACGAGCTGTACTGATGTTGCAACTGAAATTGCGTTCCTGGCGGCTGCTGCTGGTCGCCTGTCTGGCTTGTGCGCCGCTGAGCCCCGCATCGGCGGCCGACGCCGGATCGGGCAAGGCGACCCGTGTCGCAGCGATGGTGGCCGCAGCCAACCCCGTGGCGGCGGATGCGGGCATCGACATCCTGCGCAAGGGGGGCAATGCGATCGACGCTGCGGTGGCCGTGCAGGCCATGCTGGGACTGGTCGAGCCGCAGAGCTCAGGCGTGGGCGGCGGGTCATTCATGCTGTACTACGACGCGGCGACCGGGGTGGTTTCCGCCATTGCCGGGCGTGAGACCGCGCCTGCGGCGGCCAGACCGGACATGTTCCTGGATGCCCAGGGCAAGCCGCTCCCGTTCTTTCAAGCGGTGCGCAGCGGCCGTTCGACCGGCGTGCCCGGAACATACGCACTGCTGGGCGCAGCGCATGCACGGCTGGGATCGCTGCCGTGGCGGGAACTGTTCGGGCCGGCCATTCAGGCGGCCCGCGAGGGCTTCCCGGTGTCCGACCGCCTGGCTGCGTACCTGGCACCGAATTTTCCGTTTGCCCCGACAGCCGAGGTACGTGCGCTGTTCGCGCGGCCCGACGGAAGTCCCCTGCAGCAAGGGGACATCTTCAAGAACCCCGCTTATGCCCAGACGCTCGAGAAGCTGGCCAAGGAAGGACCGCGAGCACTGTACTCCGGCGAGATCGCCGCGCAGATCGTGAAACGCGTCCACGAGGATCCGTTACCGGGGACGATGACCCTGCAGGACCTGGCGGCCTATCGGGCGAAATGGTCAAAGCCCTTGTGTGCGCCGTTCCGTCAATACTCCGTCTGTGTACCGCCGCCGCCCTCGAGCGGCGTGGCCTTGCTGCAGTTGCTCGAGATGCTCGATCACACGGACATCGCAACCCGTGGGCCCGATGATCCCAGAGGATGGTTCGAGCTCGCCGAGGCGAGCCGTCTGATGTACGCGGATCGGGACCGTTACGTGGGGGATCCCGACTTCGTGCACGTGCCGGTGCTGGCCATGCTGGACCCCGACTATGTGCGCGGTCGTGCCGACCTGATTGGCGATCGTGCGGGACCGCCGCCGCAGCCCGGCCGCCTGCCCGGTGTGGTTGCCGGGCTGGATGCGACCCGCGAATCGGCCGGCACCAGTCATTTCGTCATCATGGATCATGCCGGCAATGTCGTATCGATGACGACCACGGTGGAATCCGTGTTCGGCTCCGGGCGCACGGTCGGCGGCTTCGTGCTGAACAACGAGCTGACCGACTTCTCCTTTCGGCCGGTCGATGAGAGCGGCCACAAGGAAGCGAACGCCGTGGCGGGACGCAAGCGCCCACGCTCGTCCATGGCGCCGATCATAGTGTTGGATCACGACGGACACTTCGTCGCCGCGCTCGGCTCTCCCGGCGGCAACTCGATCCTGGAATATAACGCCAAGGCCGTCGTCGGCATCCTTGCGTGGGGCCTGTCGATGCAGGCCGCGATAGACCTCCCCAACATCATCGCGCGCGGGAGCGATTTCAGCGGTGAGGTGAGCAAGTTCCCGCCGGCGGTGCGCGAGGGGCTGCGCCAGAGGGGCGTGGAGCTCGTGCCGGGACGCGCGGAAGGCTCCGGCCTGCACGGGATCATGCGCAAACCGGACGGAACCTTCGAAGGTGGGGCAGATCCGCGCCGCGATGGCGTCGTCAGGGTGTTGCAGTGACGCGGGCAGCAGTGCTCGTCAGCGGGCGCCCGTCCCTGGCGTAGCCGAGATCGTCGGCACCATTCCAGCGAGTCCATGCCGAGATGACTTTGTCAGGATAATCGCGCCGCCCGATGCTGCCGTTGTAGCGCGCGAGCGCCTTGCGAACATCGCCGCGCTCATAGTTGATGTAGAACCGCAGGATTGCACAGCCCATGCGGATGTTGGGCCCGACGTTCACCAGCTCGTAACGGGGCATTCCCAACTGCTCCGGCCAGAACGGCATGACCTGCATCAGGCCGACGGCGCCGGCGGAGGAAACGGCCCACCGGTCGAAGCGGCTCTCGACGGCGATGACCGCCATCACCAGTCCGGGTGCCAGCCGCATCTTGCCTTCGCGGTGAGTCTCGCAGTAAACCTGCTTGAGAACCTCGAGTCGCTCGGTCTGGTCGGGCACGATGGGGCGCAGCCGGGGCTCCATCAATTTGTACCACACGGCCGAGTCGTAGTGGTCGGCGAAGCATTCGGCCTCGTTGATCGCCTGCTGGACCACCAATTTCAACTCGGGGTCGCGTTGCTGGTCGGCGAGCGCCGGCCCGGCCGCGAAGGCGGCGCAAAGCGCTGCGGCGAGGACCAGGATCCGGGCGCGCGCCTCAGCGCGCCGCACCGATCTTCGAGCGTAGGAACTGAAGTGCATCAGCTGCCGGGAACTCCTGGCTGTCCGTGTCACGGCGGTGTCGATACTCGAGTTTGCCTGCTTCGATTCCACGGTCTGCGACTACCAGACGGTGCGGAATTCCCAGCAATTCCGCGTCGGCGAACTTGACGCCCGGACGCGCATCGCGGTCGTCGTACAGCACCTCGATCCCGGCCGCCGTGAGCTCCTCGTAAAGCCGGTCGGCGACTTCACGCACCCGGGGTGACTTCTGCAGGTTCAGCGGCACGAGCACCACGGTGAACGGAGCGATGGGGTCGGGCCAGATGATGCCCCGCTCATCGTGATTCTGCTCGATGGCCGCCGCTACGATGCGCGTCACACCGATGCCATAGCAGCCCATGAGCACGTCCACTTCCTTGCCCGATTCGTCCAGCACCGTCGCCTTCATGGGCGTGCTGTATTTGCAGCCGAGCTGGAAGATGTGG
>CAZLYG010000336.1:0-6262 GCA_964563075.1 uncultured Steroidobacteraceae bacterium
GCCTTGATGTTCGAAGCGGCCCGCGCCGTAGCGGCGCCGGGAACCGAGCTCATCTCGATGACGGCGCCGCGCGGCTTTCCCTACATATCCAGCCGCGCCGAGGCGCAGATCGGCGGCGCGGTGGCGCTCGAAATGCTCGCCGAGGCGCATAGCGGCGTCGACGGCGCGATCATCGCCGCCTATGGCGATCCCGGCCTGCTCGGCGCCCGCGAAGCTTTCGACATTCCAGTGATTGGCATGTCGGAAGCGGCGATGCTGACGGCCTGCATGCTGGGTCAACGTTTTCTCATCGTCACCTTCGCGACGGCTTTGTGCGGATGGTACAGGGATTGTGTGGCGATGCACGGGCTCGATCATCGATGCGCCGGCGTCGTCGCGCTAGATCAGAGCTTCTCCTCGCTCGTCGATATCCGCGACGACAATCTCGATGCGCTCGTCGCTCTCGCCGATCGCGCCCTTGCGGAGAAGGAGGCTGACGTGATGATTTTCGCCGGCGCGCCGCTTGCCGGAGTCCCCGACGCGGCGGTCCCTGGTGTCCCCAGCGCGGCGGTCCCTGATGTCCCCAGCGCGGCGGTCCCTGATGTCCCCAGCGCGGTGGGCACTGATGTCCCTAGCGCCGCGGGTCCGCCGGCCGCAGTTGGAGGCACCGTGGCTCCCGCCGGGGGCGGCATCAGCGCGCTCGAGTCGATGTCCGCGAGGTAGATGTCGTAGCTCGCCCCGTCGCGGTCGTTGCCATAGAAGGCGACATGCTTGCCATCATGCGACCACACCGGATTTCCATGGATGAACCTTCCATGGGTGAGCTGACGCACGTCTCCGGGCCCGGCGTAGTAGTAGAGCTGCGAGTTCTCGTCCCCGCCCTCATCGCGCAGAAAGACAAAGCGGGTGGAGGGCGCGACAGGGGAAGCCCGCGCCACGGTGATCGGATCGCTTGAGTAAGTCAGCTGCTCGCGCATGCCCAGCGGACCGGCAAGCCGATGGACCTGCTCGACGTCCCCGAACCGGGTGGCGATGAGCATTCCCCCATCCGCAAGCCAGTCCAGGAAAGTCGCCGAACGCGACTGCTGGTAGCGCTGCAGGCGCGCGGCAATCTCCGGGTCAGGGCGGGGAATGCCTTCGAAGATGAGACTGCCGCGCTCGACGTGAGGCAGGTCCGGTGAGGCCAGGTCTGCGGCCGCTGCGGCCTGCAGGCCCGAGGAGATCGTCAAGGCGGCCGCCAACGCCGCAAACCGAAGGGATGGGATGTGCATGCCTTGCTAGAATCGGTACGAAAGCCGATATGTTGCCCGAAACACCCGCCTCCATGAACCCAAGAATCAGTCGACACCCTCACGGAATTGTCGCTGTAGACACCGAATATCTGTATCCGGGGCACGCCGCCGCACACATCATCCAGCAGAACGGCCGTGCCGCCTTCGTGGATGTCGGCACGAACTACTCGGTCCCGTACCTGCTCGCCGCTCTGGAGGAGCTCGGGGTCGAGCGCGCGGCAGTGGACTACGTGTTTCTGACTCACGTACATCTGGATCACGCCGGCGGGGCGGGTCTGCTCATCAAGTCGCTCCCGAATGCCCTCGCGGTGCTGCATCCCCGCGGGGCTCCTCATATGATCGACCCCGAGAAGCTCATCGCCGGCTCCAAGGTCGTCTATGGAGAGAAGCGCTTTACGCGGCTGTATGGTCAGCTGGTGCCGATTCCCGCCGATCGCGTCCGGGTCGTGAAGGATGGCGAGCACTACGATTTCGCCGGCCGCGACCTGCAGCTGATTCATACGCCCGGGCACGCCATGCATCACTATGCGATCGTCGACGGTGCGCACGCGAGCATCTTTCCCGGCGATACGTTCGGTATCTCGTATCGGCAGCTGGACACGTCGCAGGGTGCGTTCATCACCCCGACGACGACTCCGACGCAGTTCGATCCCGAGCAGCTGATTGCGTCCATCGACCGCATGCTGTCTTTTGCTCCGGAATCGATGTACCTGATGCACTACAGCCGCGTGCGCGATGTGCCACGGCTGGCCGAATCATTGCGTGGGCAGATACGTGAGTTCGTCGCGATCACCGAACGCCACCGCGGTGCAGGGAACCGGTACGACCTCATGCGCTCGGACATGCTGCAACTGTGGCTGCGTCTGGCGCGCAAGCACGGCTGCACGCAGACCGACGCCGAGATCGAGCATCTGCTCGGGAACGATCTGGACCTCAACACGCAAGGCCTGCTCGCGTGGGACGAGCGGCGCCGTAAAGGCGGTGCGTAATGACGGCATTCAAGGCTTTCCGCATCCGCAGCGAGGGTGAGGAAGTCGTCGCCGGCTTCGAGCAGATCCAGCTCGCGGACCTGTCCCCCGGCAACGTGGTCGTGCGCGTGCTTTGCTCCGGAATCAACTACAAGGACGCGCTCGCGGCCACGGGCGCGGGCAAGATCCTGCGAAAGTTTCCTCTGGTCGGCGGCATAGATTTCGCGGGCGTCGTCGAGTCCTCTGCCGATCCGCGCTTCTCAGCCGGTGATCGTGTGCTCGTCACGGGCAACGGTCTCTCCGAGACGCACGACGGCGGCTACGCGGAATATGCGCGCGTACCCGGCGACTGGGTCTTCCCGATCCCGCCTGGACTCGATGAGCTCAAGGCCATGGCATTGGGCACGGCGGGTTTCACGGCCGCGCTGGCGATTCACCGCATGGAAGAGAACGGACAGAAGCCCATTGCCGGGCCGATCGCCGTCACGGGCGCTACCGGGGGAGTGGGCAGCATCGCGATCGACATGCTCGCCGCCCGCGGCTACGAAGTGGTCGCTGTCAGTGGCAAGTCGAGCGCCCTGGAGTACCTGAAGTCCCTCGGCGCCACACGCATCCTGTCGCGCAAGCAGATCAGGTCCGGCGGCCGGCCGCTGGAAGCTGTGCAGTTCGCCGGCGCGATCGACAACGTCGGCGGTGACCTGCTCGCGTGGCTGACACGCACGGTGGGCTACTGGGGCAACATCGCCAGCATCGGTCTCGCCGGTGGCGCTCAGCTGGAGACCACTGTCATGCCCTTCATTCTGCGGGGCATCAACCTGCTGGGCATCAACTCCTCGGCGGTTCCGCGAGCACTGCGCACGACCGTCTGGGAGCGCATCGCGACGGACCTGATGCCGCGCCATTTCGATCGCCTCGTGACTCGGACGCTCGATTTCGCGGACTTGCCGGGTGCGTTCCAGGGATACCTGGACGGGACGATCACTGGACGCACGGTGGTACGGATCGCCGGCGCCACCGATGCTACTGGTGGGTAGACTTTTCCCTTAGAATCGTACTCCCCCTCCCGCACGCGAAAGCAAGGGCATGTCGAACGAAGCATCCGCCGGGGCCCGGCTGCGCGCCGCGGTCGAGGCCGAGCGACCGTTGCAGGTCGTGGGGACGGTCAATGCCTATGCGGCGCTGCTGGCGCAGCGAGCCGGCTTCCGCGCCATCTATCTTTCCGGCGCCGGAGTGGCCAACGCGTCGTTCGGCCTGCCCGACCTCGGCATGACCTCGCTCAATGACGTCTGCGAGGACGTCAGGCGCATCACCTCGGCCTGCAACCTGCCGCTGCTGGTAGATGCCGACACCGGCTGGGGAGGCGCATTCAACATCGCGCGCGCGTCCGCGGAGCTGACCCGATCCGGGGCCGCGGGGATGCACCTGGAGGATCAGGTCGCCGCCAAGCGCTGCGGCCACCGCCCTGGCAAGGCTCTGGTGGAGCCGGCGGAGATGGTCGACCGCATCAAGGCTGCCGTCGACGGCCGCACCGATCGGCAGTTCGTCGTCATGGCGCGCACCGACGCTCATGCGGTCGAAGGGCAGCAGGCGGCGCTGGAGCGTGCAGCTGCGTACGTGGAGGCGGGCGCCGACATGATCTTCGCGGAAGCGCTGCGCACGCTCGAGGAATTCCGGCAGTTTGCAAACGCCGTGCGTGTTCCCGTGCTTGCCAACATCACCGAGTTCGGGCAGACGCCGCTGTTCACGGTCACCGAGCTGGGCACCGCTGGCGTGCGCCTCGTGTTGTATCCCTTGTCGGCGTTCAGAGCGATGAGCAAGGCGGCGCTGACGGTCTATGAGCGGCTGCGCACCGAAGGCACGCAGAAGGGCGTGCAGGATCAGATGCAGACGCGGGCCGAGCTCTACGACGTGCTCGGCTATCACTCCTACGAAGCGAAACTCGACGAATTGTTCGGGAAAGAAGAACGCCATGAATGAAGCTTCCGCTACCGGCCCCAGACCTAAGAAGTCGGTCGCCCTGTCCGGTGTACCTGCCGGCAACACCGCGCTCTGCACCGTGGGCCGCACGGGTAACGATCTGCACTACCGCGGGTACGACATCCTGGAGATCGCCGCAACCAGCGAATTCGAGGAGATCGCGCATCTGCTCGTGCACGGGCGTCTCCCCAACAAGGTAGAGCTCGAGAAGTACAAGGTGAGGCTGCGCGCCATGCGGGGTATCCCCGCCGCGGTGCGCACTGTGCTGGAGTCGCTTCCCGCGGCAACGCATCCGATGGATGTGCTGCGAACCGGAGCCTCGGCTCTCGGCTGTGTGCTGCCTGAGAAGGACGATCATTCTCCTGCCGGGGCGCGGGCCATTGCGGATCAGCTGATTGCTTCCTTCGGCTCGATGCTCACCTATTGGTTTCACTACAGCCACAGTGGCCAGAGAATCTTCGTCGAGACCGATGACGATTCCGTCGGCGGCCACTTCCTGCACCTGCTGCATCGCCGCCCTCCGCCGGCGTCGTGGGTGCGGGCGATGCACACCTCGCTGAATCTCTATGCGGAGCATGAGTTCAACGCATCTACCTTCGCGGCACGGGTGATCGCGGGCACAGGCTCGGATATGCACTCCTGCATCGTCGGGGCGATCGGCGCATTGCGCGGGCCCAAGCACGGTGGCGCGAACGAGGTGGCATTCGAGATTCAGCAGCGCTACGACTCTCCCGATCAGGCGGAGGCGGATATCCGTGCGCGCGTGGCCAATAAAGAGGTCATCATCGGGTTCGGCCACCCGGTCTATACGATCTCCGACCCGCGCAATCAGGTCATCAAGGAAGTCGCGCGCCAGCTGGCGAAGGAAGCCGGCGACACGAAGATGTTGGCGATCGCCGAGCGCATCGAGTCGGTGATGCAGGACTCTAAGAAAATGTTTCCCAACCTCGACTGGTTCTCGGCCGTCTCGTATCACCTGATGGGAGTGCCGACCGCGATGTTCACACCTTTGTTCGTGATCGCAAGAACCAGCGGCTGGGCGGCACATGTGATGGAGCAGCGTGCGGACGGCAAGATCATACGTCCGGCGGCGAACTACGTGGGACCTGAGAATCTGAAGTTCGTGCCCCTGGAAAAGCGCGCCTGAATGTCGGCACTGGATATCAAGTCGGCCCAGCGGCCCGACCCTGACGCCGTGCTCGTCGCCGTTGCAGAGTACGCACGCAACTTCAGCTCTCTCACACCGGCTGCTTTCGATACGGCGCGCTACTGCCTGATGGACACGCTGGCGTGTGGGTTCCTGGCGCTGCACTATCCGGCGTGCACCAGACTGCTCGGCCCGGTGGTCCCGGGGGCGGGGATGCCGGGGGGCGCGCGCGTCCCCGGTACCTCCTTCGAGCTGGACCCCGTGCAGGCGGCTTTCAACATCGGTGCCATGATCCGTTGGCTGGATTTCAACGATACCTGGCTCGCGGCCGAATGGGGTCATCCTTCCGATAATCTGGGCGGCATTCTGGCGACGGCCGATTACCTGGCGCGCAAGGCGATCATGGAAGGCCGCAAGCCGCTCACCGTTCGCGATGTGCTGGCCGCCATGATCAAGGCGCACGAGATTCAGGGCGTGCTCGCCCTGGAAAACAGCTTCAATCGCGTCGGCCTCGACCACGTGATTCTCGTCCGCGTGGCCTCCACCGCAGTCGTCACGGCCATGCTGGGCGGTACGACAGCTCAGATCACCAACGCCATTTCCAACGCCTGGATCGATGGCGGAGCGTTACGCACGTACAGGCACGCACCCAACACCGGCTCGAGGAAGAGCTGGGCGGCCGGCGATGCGACGAGCCGAGCGGTGCGGCACGCGCTGATCGCGTTACGAGACGAGATGGGGTATCCGTCGGCGCTGACTGCAAAGACGTGGGGCTTCTACGACGTGCTGTTCAAAGGAAAGCCGTTCTCGCTGCCACAGCCGTTCGGCAGCTACGTGATGGAGAACGTGCTGTTCAAGATCTCGTTTCCGGCCGAATTTCATGCACAGACCGCCGTCGA
>CAZLYG010000337.1:0-3642 GCA_964563075.1 uncultured Steroidobacteraceae bacterium
AGGTTCGGTACGCGGGCCGTGACGCGTTTCCTGTCAAGATCTGACGGGGATCGGCTACACTCCACGCAAGCGCTGATCAAACATAATGAAGTGAGGCAGACGATGGCATGGGGGAGAGTTGCGAAGCTGGCGGGGGTCCAGCTGCTGCTGATCGGTGCCGTTGGAATCGCGCAGGCTCACACTCATCATCATCGTGTCCCCACGGTGGCCGACGGTCCCGGGCTGCGATCCGCATCGGCCCTGGTCATCGACGAGACGCACTCCTCGGTTCTGTATTCCCGCAATGCCGGCGTGGCCGCGCCCATCGCATCCATTACGAAGCTGCTGACAGCCCTGGTCATCGCCGATGCCCGGCTGCCACTGAATGAGCGCATCCAGATCACCCAGGACGATCGGCATCTGCACAAAGGAGCGTTCTCGCGGCTCGCGATCGGTACGACCCTCACCCGCGGCGACCTCATCCACCTGGCGCTGATGGCCTCGGAGAACCGCGCCGCGCATGCGCTCGGGCGCACCTACCCGGGCGGCCTCGACGCCTTCGTGGCGGCCATGAATGCCAAGGCCAAGGCGCTGGGCATGACAAGCGCACACTTCGTCGATCCCACCGGCCTGTCGGAGGAAAACGTGGCGAGCCCGGAGGACCTGGCGAAGCTGGTCGTGGCCGCCTCCCACGATCCGACGATTCGCGAATACTCCACGGATCGCCGCTATGCCGTTGCCGTCGGGCGCCACAAAGTCGAGTTCCGCAATACCAATAACCTGGTCGGCAACCCGACCTGGGACATCGTCGTCCAGAAGACCGGCTACATCAGTGAGGCCGGTAAGTGCCTGGTCATGCAGGCCATCATCGACGACCGCACTGTCGTCATGGTGCTGCTGAATTCATACGGTCGCTACACGCGCACGGCGGACGCCGTCCGGATCAGGCGCTGGATGGAAGCGAAGCTGAGCGAGCACACGGCGCCCGGCAAAGCCTGATCAAACCAGGGATGGACTGCGCCGCAACGACGACGGCGAGCCCCCGAACAGACGCGAGAAGGCTCTCCTCATACGCTCCGGGTCCTCGAAGCCGACCATCCGGGCGACCTCCTGCACCGATCGATGACCGCTCTCGAGCGCGGCGCGCGCCGCATCAGCACGTAGTCTCTCCACCGCCTTCGCAGGTGTGAGGCCGGTTTCGCGCTGAAACTCTCGCGAGAAGTGCCGCGGGCTCAGACACGCGTGCGCGGCCAGCGTGTTGACGTCCAGCTCGTCCGTCAGATTGGCCCGCATGTACTCGAGCACCGTAGCGAAACGGCCTTGCGGGTTCCCCATCTCCAGCAGCGCTGAGAACTGCGACTGGCCGCCGGGACGGCGGTGATACACGACGAGTTGCTGGGCGATCCGCCGCGCCGTCGCCTCCCCGAGATCTTCCTCTATCAGGGCCAGCGCCAGATCGATGCCTGCCGTCACCCCGCCCGAGGTCCAGAATTTTCCATCACGCGCGAAGATGCGATCGGCTTCGAGCCGGACACCGGGATAGCGGCGCGCAAAATCGGCACTGCGGCTCCAGTGCGTCGTCGCCACCCGACCTTCGAGCAACCCCGCCGCGGCCAGCACATACGATCCGGAGCAGACGCTGGTCACTCGGCGCGAGTGCTGCGCGCAGTCGTTCACGAACATGAGGGTCAGAGGGCACTGGATGGCGTACCGGGTGCCTTCTCCTCCCACGACGATCAGCGTGTCCACAGTGGCAGGCTCGCAGAGGCTCACAGCAGTGAGCGTCGCGCCGGAGGAGCTGGGAATGTCGCCCGGTATCGCCGCGATGATTCGCGCCTGGTACGTGTCGGGGTGATAGCGGTTCGCCACCTCAAAAGCCGCCATCGGACCGGCTGCGTCGAGGAGCTGGAATCCGGGATAGATGAGGAAGGCGACCCTGCGCGTCATATGCAAAAATCTCGCGTCATGTCCGAAAATGAGGGAAAGACGTCATTTCGGACATGATAGCCGAGATTACGATGTGCTTGCGCGGGTCGTAAGAGGCCGGCCGGGGATGGAAACGTCGACCCGGCAGGTCGTCGCCACCATCGCCACCATCGCCACCATCGCCACCATCGCCACCGTCGCCACCATCGCCACCGTCGCCACCGCCGCCACCGTCGCCACCGCCGCCACCGTCGCCATCGACCGCCAACCGTCACCGCCAACCGCCGCCAAACCGTCACCGAGCCCCAAGGAGCCACCCCAATGACGCCCACCCCATTTCCCGTCGTCTTTGCCCTCTACCCCCAGGTCACCCAGCTCGACTTCACAGGACCCGCAGAGGTGTTTGCCCGCCTTCCGGGAGCCCGGGTGACGTTGGCCAGCGTGGCCGGCGGGCTGCTCGAGACCGAAAGCGGAATCACCTTCGCAGGGCTGAAACGCCTGGCCGGGATCGACGAGTGCGCGTTGCTGTGCGTGCCCGGGGGTTACGGCACGATCGCCGCGATGGAGGATCGAGCCTATCTGGACGCTTTGCGGCGGCTGGCCGCCCGGGCTCGCTACATCACCTCCGTCTGCACCGGGTCGCTCCTGCTGGGCGCCGCGGGCCTGCTGCGAGGCAAGCGAGCCGCATGTCATTGGGCATGGCGGGACTTGCTGGCGACGTTCGAGGCCGTGCCCGATGGCGCGCGTGTCGTGCGAGAGGGCAACTTGTTCTCAGGTGGAGGAGTCACCGCCGGAATCGACATGGCGCTGACCGTCGTGGCGGAGGTCGCCGGGCAGGACTACGCGCAGACGCTGCAGCTCGCGTTGGAGTACGCGCCGGAGCCCCCGTTTGCTTGCGGGCGGCCGGAAATCGCCCCGCCCGAGATTGTGGCCGCGGCGCGCGGGAGACTCGAGTCGCTGGGTGCAGCCAGGGTAGCCGCCGCGCAGCGCGCAGCGAAAACACTGACAACATAGGCTTCCGCGCTTCGCGGAAGCGCCGCTGTCTGATACCCTCTCGCACTCATGAAGTGGCTCGCGGCAGCCTTGGTTGTGGTCGTGGTGCTCCTGCAATACCGGGTGTGGGTCTCGGACAGCGGAGTGCGCGAAGACGATCGCCTGCAACGCGCGGTAGCGGCGCAGCGGTTGGAAAACGAACAGCTGGCCGACCGGAACAGGCAGCTCGCGGCCGAAGTCCGGGATCTGAAAACCGGGATGGGTGCGCTGGAAGAGCGGGCCCGCAGCGATCTGGGCATGATCGGAAGCCACGAGACCTTCTATCAGGTCGTGCCCAGTCGACCCGCCGCAACGACGAGCAACTCGGCCCCGACGCGCACGGCTGCGCGCTAGCTCAGCCCTTAAGGTCACCATGCACTACTGGCTCATCGTGCCGGCCGCCGGCGTCGGTCGGAGATTCGGCGAGCAGGTACCGAAGCAGTACGTCTCCCTTCATGGCCGCACTTTGCTGGAATGGTCGCTCGCTCCGTTTCGTGCCGATCCCCGGTGTGCGGGAATCGTCGTTGCGCTTGCGACATCCGACCCGCATTGGCCTGCGATTGCGAAGAAGCTCGACAACGTCATGGTCGCCGCCGGCGGGGCGGAGCGAAGCCACTCGGTGCGCAACGCGCTGGCTGCGCTCAACGGGAAAGTTGAGCCAACCGACTGGGTGCTGGTCCACGACGCAGCGCGGCCGTGTTTGCC
>CAZLYG010000337.1:3652-6256 GCA_964563075.1 uncultured Steroidobacteraceae bacterium
GACTTATCGAGCGTCTCGAGTCGCACTCCGTAGGCGGCCTGTTGGCGGCGCCCGCATCCGATACGCTGAAGGCCACGGGCGATGATATGCAAGTGGTGCGTACCGTAGATCGGTCGGGTATGTGGCGGGCACTGACGCCGCAGATGTTCCGCTACGCGCGTCTGTGCCAGGCGCTGGACGCGGCACTGGCAGCGGGGCGGCTTCCGACCGATGAATCTCAGGCCATCGAGTGGCTGGGCGATCGACCGCAGATCGTGGCGGGGTCGGCAGCCAACCTCAAGGTCACCTCTCCGGAGGATTTGCTCGTGGCCTCGGCCCTGTTGCAGGAGACTCGCTCGTGAGAATCGGCTTCGGTATCGATGTGCACGCCTTTGGACCTGGGGACTTCGTCATGCTCGGTGGGGTGCGCGTTCCGCACACACGCGGTGTGCTTGCGCACTCCGACGGGGACGTGGTCCTGCACGCCTTGTGCGACGCACTGCTTGGCGCGGGTGGGCTGGGCGACATCGGTCAGCATTTCAAGGACACCGATCCAAAGTGGAAGGGAGCGGACAGCAAGCGCTTCGTCCGAGCGGTGATGGATATGCTGCGCACGCGTGGCTTGCGAGTGGGCAATGCGGATGTGACGGTATTGTGCGAGGCGCCCAAGGTAGGTCCCGTCAGACAGGCCATGCGGCTGCAGATCGCGGAGCTCCTGGAGATCGCCGAGGACAAGGTCAACATCAAGGCCACCACGACGGAACGGCTCGGATTTCTGGGGCGCAGCGAGGGTCTGGCAGCTCAGGCGGCGGTGCTGCTGATTGATGTTTAGCGCGGCACTGGATCCTCTTCGAGCTTATGGAACGCCCATCGGCAGGGGCATTCTCCGCGCCGAGCCGGAGGACTTCCTGGTGGAAGAGCAACTGGGCTTTGCGCCCGCAGGCTCAGGCCAGCATGTCCTGCTCAAGGTCCGCAAACGCGAGGCCAACACACAATGGGTCGCTCGCGAGCTGGCTCGCGCGTGCGGTTGCCGCTCCCTCGATGTCGGATATGCGGGACTGAAGGATCGCAATGCGGTCGCCATTCAGTGGTTCACAGTGCCGCAGACCCGTATGACCCTCGATGACTGGACCGCAGTTCGCGGCCAGGGATTCGACGTCCTCGAAGCCCATGTCCATAGCCGGAAGCTGCCCCGCGGGGCTCTGGAGGGAAACCGCTTCTCGATCAGGGTGCGGCGCCTGGAAGCGGACGATCAGGCCCTCGCGACCCGACTTGGGGACATTGCTGCCCGCGGAGTGCCGAACTACTTCGGTGCGCAACGTTTCGGCCGCGACGCAGCCAACCTTGCGCGGATGACGGAAGATCCGCGGGCCCTTCCGCCACAGCAACGCAGCTTCATTCTTTCTGCCGCGCGCAGCCTCGTGTTCAATGCAGTTGTGGCTGAACGCGTCGCCGACGGGTCGTGGGCCCACCTTGAAGCCGGAGACATCGCCAATCTCGATGGGCGCGGAAGCGTTTTTGCCGTGGGGCCGGACGCCTCCGTACTCGAGCGATGCGAGCGTTTGGAGATCCACCCCACGGGCCCGCTATGGGGACGTGGGCCGCTCCCGTCCGGCGAGCGGATCAACGCGCTCGAGCGCGCAGTAGCGGCGCGTTTCTCGCAGGCCTGCGCGCTGACCGAGCAGGCGGGAATGGATCAGGAGCGGCGGGCGCTTCGGCTCGCCGTCCGCGACCTGCGGTGGCACCGCGATGAGGCCGGAATCCTCATCAGCTTTCGCCTCTCGCGCGGCGGCTTCGCGACCACGGTTCTCAGGGAGATCGTTCAGGACGCCAGCAGCACGTAGACAGCCCCGGTCCCACCATCGACCGGTCTCGCCGACACGTAAGCGACGACCGCCCCTATGCGGCGAAGGACACTGCCCACTGCGCTCTTGAGGACGGGCCCCCGATGTCCGGACCGCAGTCCTTTGCCGTGGATGATACGAACACAGCGCATGTGGGCATGCAAAGCGTCAGCCAAAAACTCGCGCAACGCGTGCTTTGCCTCGACGACGTTCATTCCATGCAGGTCCAGCTCGGCCTCGACTCGATACTGGCCGCGCCGAAGCTTGCGTAAAACGGGACTCTGCAGCCCACTGCGGTGGAATACGAGCTCCTCACCGCTCGCCAGCCCCGGATCGTCGCTGCCCCCGGAGAGACTTTCCTGCAGAACAGCGTGCCGGTCGGCACGTGTGAAGTGGGCGCGCGGTGCGGGACCTCGTCGACGCCAGCCGGGGCGCTCGTAGGCCATAGGCTTGACGTCCCGCACAGCTTCGCGGAAGAGACTGACGTCATCGTTTTCCGGGTCCGACTTCACGCTACCTCCGGATTCAGTATAGTTACGCGCCTTCGAAAAGGCTCCAGCCTGGCAGCGCCACGTTTGAAGATTCTGGTCAGCAACGACGACGGCTTCCGTGCCGAGGGACTCCGCGCCCTGCGGGAAGCTCTGTCTACGCTGGCCGAGGTCACCGTCGTGGCGCCGGACCGCAATCGCAGCGGTGCCAGCAACTCCCTGACGCTGGACGTGCCGCTGCGCGTATTCGAGGCACCGGAGCCGAACGTGTACTTCGTTCCGGGTACCCCGAC
>CAZLYG010000338.1:0-6232 GCA_964563075.1 uncultured Steroidobacteraceae bacterium
TGCTGCACCTCTCCCAGCGCGAGGCCGAAGGGTTCTACGCCGTGCATCGCGAGCGTCCGTTCTTCAAGGATTTGGTCAGATACATGACCTCCGGGCCGGTCGTGGTCCAGGTCCTGGAGGGCGAGAACGCAATCGCCCGCAACCGCGAGATCATGGGGGCGACCGACCCCAAGAAGGCCGCCAAGGGCACCATCCGCGCCGAGTTCGCCCTCAGCATCGAGCAGAACGTGGTGCACGGCTCGGACGCGCCGGAGACCGCCGCTCAGGAGATTGCGTACTTCTTCCGGACCACGGAGCTGCACTCGCGCGGCTGACAACCGCGCTTCCTCCTATGCCCGACGACGCCCTCCCGAGCCGCGAGAATCTGCTGGGGCTGACCCGCCCGGCTCTCGAGTCTTTCGTGAGCGGGCTCGGCAGCAAGCCCTTCCGGGCGCGGCAGCTGATGAACTGGGTGTACAAGCGGGGCGAGGGCTCGTTCGAGAGCATGACCGACCTCGCCAAGGACTTTCGCGCCCAGCTCGCAGGCTGTGCGGAAATCCGCACCCCCGAGATCGTGAGCGTGCACAGCTCCGCGGACGGCACGCGTAAATGGCTGCTGCGTGCCGACTCGTCGCAGGCTTTCGAGATGGTGTTCATCCCGGAGGAGGATCGCGGAACGCTGTGCATCTCCTCTCAGGTGGGCTGCGCGCTCGATTGCTCTTTCTGCTCGACGGCGCAGCAGGGATTCAATCGCAATCTCACCGCCGCCGAGATCGTCGGGCAGGTCTGGCTGGCCAAGCGCGAGCTGGGAGAGTTTGCCGCGACCGAGCGCGCTGTGACGAATGTCGTGCTGATGGGCATGGGTGAGCCGCTTGCCAACTTCCGCAACGTCATCCCGGCCATGCGCATTCTGCTGGACGATCTGGGTTTCGATCTGTCGCGCCGGCGGGTCACGCTGTCGACGTCCGGTCTCGTGCCGCAGATCTACAAGCTGGCGCAGGAGATCAATGTGGCGTTGGCAGTGTCGCTGCATGCGCCCGATGACGAGCTGCGCAGCGAGCTGGTACCCATCAATCGCAAGCACCCGATCGCAGAGCTCCTCGAAGCCTGCTGGCACTACATCGACGAGCAGAACGGGCGCAGCGTGACGTTCGAGTACGTGATGCTCGAGGGCGTCAACGATTCCCTCGCGCAGGCGCGCGCACTCGCGCGGCTGCTGGCGGGTCACCCGGCCAAGGTCAATCTGATCCCGTTCAATCCGTTTCCCGGTACGCGCTACACGCGCTCACCGTTGCCCGCGATCCAGCAGTTTCGCGACGAGCTGATCCGGCGCGGAGTGCTCGCGACGGTGCGGCGCACGCGCGGTGAGGACATCGACGCTGCATGCGGGCAGCTTGCCGGCCGGGTGATCGACCGCACCACGGTGCGGCTCGGCAACAAGATCTTCGGCGTCGCGGTGCAGCCATGAATCGATTCGGGGCAAATCGAATGCGCGCTTCACTCTTCACGGTGTTGGTGGGGTGTGTGCCCTTTCTGGGCGCATGTGTGTCGACGACCATGACCCAGAATGACGTGCGCGGTAAGACGGAAAAGACCGAGACCCGCGCTGACAGGGAGAAGAAACTGCAGGAAGCCGCCGCGCTCAACGTGCAGCTGGGTGTTGCGTATCTGAATCGCGGGGATGTTGCGGTAGCCCAGGAGAAGCTCGCTCGGGCTCGGAAGGAGGACCCCGACAGCGCAGCGGTCCATAGCGCCATGGCGATGCTCTACGTTCGGCTGAACAAGCCTGCACAGGCCGATCGCGAATATCGTGAGGCGCTGCGCCTGGCGCCCCGCGATCCCGACATTCTCAACAACTACGCGGTCTATCTTTGCGGCGCCGGCCGCACCGATGAGGGAGTGAAGCTGTTCCTGGATGCGGCGCAGAATGCGCTCTACGCCACCCCAGCCGCCGCGTTCACCAACGCCGGTGTGTGTCTGCGCACAGCCAAGCGCTACGATCAGGCGACGACACAGTTTCAGAGAGCACTCGCGGTGCGGCCCAACTTCGCCGAAGCGGCTTTCCAGCTCGCCGACACCGATTTCACGCTCGGCCACCTGGCGAATGCGCGCTCGCTGCTGGACAGCTATCTCAGCTCGTTCGACCCGACACCGGATCTGCTCCTGATTGGGGTCAGGGTCGCTCGTGCCCAGGGAGATCGGTTGGGGGCAGAGCGCTTCACGCTGCGCCTGCGCGAGAGCTTCCCGACCTCCGATCAGGCTCGGGTGGCCCTAGAGCTGCAACGCAACCCGGGCTGAAACTCATGAGCGTGCAAGCTGGCGGCGAGACTCGCTGCGGCATCGGCACGCGGTTGCGAGCCGGTCGCGAGCGGAAGGGCCTGACGGTCGTGCAGGCTTCTGAGAAGTTGCACGTGGACGCCAGGACTCTGGAGTCACTCGAGTCCGAGGACTTCGAGGCGCTCGGTGCACCCGTGTACGTGCGCGGGCATTTGCGGCATTACGCGGAGCTGGTCGGCGAGAAGGCGGACGAGCTGCAAGCTCTGTATTCCAACAGCATCCGCGTCGCGCAGCCCGATCTGACACGTATTCCCAAGGCCGCGGTCGCGAGCGATCCGCGGCGCCTGGCGATACCCGCCACCGTGCTGCTCGTGGCGTTCGCCATCGCGGGCGGGGTATGGTGGGTCGTGACGTTGCCGAAGGGGCACCCGGTGATGGATCCGCACAGGCCTGCCCCCACTCCGAGTGCTGTTGTGTCCCCCGTGCGGCAGGTCCCAGTCGCGCCGCAGGCCCCGACGCCTCCGAAGGCGTCTACTGCACCCTTGCCGAGGCTCGGCGCGCCACTTACCCCCGAGCCGGGAGCGGATGCCAGGAGAACAGCCGCAAATACCACAACGGAGAGTGCGCCTCCCCCGGCGGGGCGCTCGGCGGCACGCGAGGCGCAGCTTACGTTGCGGTTCAGTTCCGACAGCTGGGCGGAAGTTTACGATTCCAGCGGCGGGCGACTGTTCTACGATATCGGCGCAGCCGATTCCGTGCGTACCTTCAAGGGGACTCCCCCGCTGCGTGTCGTTCTCGGGAACGCGCCCGGGGTAGCGGTCGAAGTCAACGGTCACACCGCCGACCTGGCAACCCTGACGCACGCCGATGGCAGCGCCCAATTCGTCGTCAGCCGGGCGGGACGCTTGGCGCCGCCGGCACCGTAGGCGAGCTGCAGACCCTTACCTTCTGGAGGAGTGAATTGGCAGAACAGATCCAGCGTGTTCGCGGCATGAATGACATTCTGCCGGAGGCCATCGGCACCTGGCAGTTCCTGGAGAGCACCGTTCGCGAGCTGCTGACTGCCTATGGATACGAGGAGATCCGTGTCCCCATCGTCGAGCCTACTGCACTCTTCAAGCGCGCCATCGGTGAGTACACCGATGTCGTGGAGAAGGAGATGTACACCTTCGACATCGGTAAGGAGAGCCTCACCCTGCGTCCGGAGGCGACGGCGGGGATCATGCGGGCGGCCATCTCGAACGGCATGCTGCGCGGGGCACGCCACAAGCTCTGGTGCACCGGCCCGATGTTCCGGCACGAGGCTCCGCAGGAAGACCGCTACCGGCAGTTCTATCAAGTGGATGTCGAGGCGCTGGGATTTCCCGGACCCGACGTCGATGCGGAGCTCATTGCCCTCACGGGGCGCCTCTGGCGCACGCTTGGGATCGAGCGAGTCGCACTGCACATCAACTCGCTGGGGACCCCTGAGTCCCGGAGGGCGTATCGGGAGAAGCTCGTGGCCTACTTCCGCGGGCATGAGTCACGGCTCGATGCGGACAGCCGGCGGCGCCTGGAGGGCAACCCGCTGCGGATTCTGGACAGCAAGAACCCGGAGATGCAGGACATCATCGCCGCCGCCCCCCTGCTCACCGAGCACCTCGATCCGGAATCAAAGGCCCACTTCGAGGCCCTGTGCGGCATGCTGCGCGACGTCGGTATCCCTTACACCGTCAACCCGCGCCTGGTTCGGGGCCTGGACTACTACAGCCGGACGGTCTTCGAGTGGATCAATACGGACGCTAAGGGTGCGCAGAATGCCGTATGCTCCGGCGGCCGCTACGACGGGCTCATCGCGCAGCTCGGTGGTGAGCCGACCCCGGGGGTCGGCTTTGCCATGGGCGTCGAGAGGGTGGTGAAGCTGCTTGTCCAGGCGCAGCGCACGCCCCCGCGGGCCACGGCAGACGTCTACGTCGTCGTGAGTGGCGCGCAGGCCGCAGCCGCGGGAATAGGGCTGGTCGAGCGGTTGCGGGAGGCTCTGCCGCAGCGCCGCTTCGAGCTGAATCTGGGCGGAGGCAATTTCAAGGCGCAGTTCCGCCGCGCCGACCGCAGCGGCGCGGCCCTTGCCCTCATCATCGGAGACGATGAGCTGGCCCGGGGCGTCGTGGCGTTGAAACCTTTGCGGCGTGAGCTGGGTCAGAGCGAATGTCCGATCGCGGAGCTGGCCGGAGGGGTCGAGGCCGCTCTGGTGGCGCAGAAGGCCGTCGGAGCCTAAAGAGAACGGGGTTGGAATGGACGATTATCTGAACGAAAACGAGAAGTGGGAGTGGCTCAAGGGCTGGTTCAAGGAGAACATCCCGTGGATTCTGGCCGGTATCCTCGTCGGGGGTGCGGGCGTCGGGGGCTGGCGTTGGTACTCGAGCCACCTCGATGAAAAGGGGATGGAGGCCGGGGCGATGTACGATCAGATCGCCAATGCCTTCGACAGGAACGACCACTCGACCGCACTGGTGAAGCTCGGACAGCTCGAGCGGCAATATCCCTCCTCGCCGTATCTGGACCAAGCGAAGCTGCTGGCGGCGCGGGTGGACGTCGAGTCTGGCGATCTCGCTCAGGCGCACACGGAGCTGCAGTCGGTCATGGAACACACGAAGGACAAGGACCTGGCCCTGATCAGCCGATTGCGGCTGGCACGGGTGCAGATTGCGCAGCAGAAACCGGATGATGCGCTCACTACGCTGGCCGGCGCCGCCGATCCGGGAGCGTTTGCGGCCCGCTTTCATGAGGTTCGCGGTGACGCCTACCATGTCAAGGGCGACAACGCGGCCGCTCTGAAGGAGTATCAGGCGGCGCGAGTCGGGGACCTGACCGGCGTGACGGATTCTCAGATGCTCGACCTGAAGATCACCGATCTGCTGGCAGATGCCCACACACCCAACTCACCCAAGCCGCAGACTCCCGCCGCGGCTGCGACAGCGAAGTAGACCCATGCGACGTTGGATCCTGCTGCTCTGTGCGTTCCTGTTTCTGGCGGCGTGCTCGAAGGACAAGGACATCGACAAGCCGGCAGCGCTGGTGCCGTTCTCGGCAACACTCAAGGTCCAGAAAGTCTGGAGCGCCAAGGTCGGGGACAAGAAGAGTGTCGTGCTACGCCTCGGGCTCGGACTCGGAGTCGAAGGCCCGCGGGTGTATGCAGCGGGACGCAAGGGTGAAGTCGCGGCGTTCGATTTGAATTCCGGCCGCCAGATCTGGCACGCGCGCACCAAGACGCAGCTTTCCGGTGGCACGGGCGTCGGCAACGGCCTCGTGATCGTCGGCTCGAGCAAGGGCGAAGTCATTGCGCTGAGGGAGAAGGACGGCGCCGCGGCGTGGAGGGTCAACGTCAACGGGGAGATCCTGGCCCCGCCGGCGATTTCCCAGCGTCTGATCGTATTGCGCACCGTCGATGGCAAGCTGCACGGCCTGGCGCCCTCGGACGGCCACGAGCTGTGGGTGCAGGATCAACAGGTGCCTCGGCTCTCGCTGCGTGGGACGGCGACGCCGGTGTTCACAGGTGACCTGGTGCTCTGCGGATTTGATAACGGCAAGGTCGTTGCCTTGAATGCCGGCGATGGCACCGTCCAGTGGGAGACCACCGTCTCGCAGTCGCACGGACGCACGGAGCTGGAGCGGCTGGTCGATATCGACTCGGCCGTCGACGTCTCCGGGGACGATGTCTACACAGTTGGCTTCCAGGGCCGCGTCGCGATGCTGAAGCTGGAGAACGGCCAGATCTGGTGGTCGCATGACGCGTCCAGCTATCACGGCCTCGGTCTCGATGATGATTCGTTGTTCATGGCCTCGGCCGACGGCAGCGTCGTGGCGCTGCGCAAGAGCAGCGGCGCGGAAATCTGGCGGCAGAAAGCTCTCGCGTTTCGCCGGTTGAGCTCACCGGCCGTATCCAACACTTCGGTGATCGTCGGGGACTACAAGGGCTACGTGCATTGGCTGGACAAGG
>CAZLYG010000339.1:0-6214 GCA_964563075.1 uncultured Steroidobacteraceae bacterium
GAGATCGTCGAAGCGCTCGGCCAAAAAGCGAGGCTGACGGCGCAACTGGGAGATCTTCGCCGGCAGCTCGCGGATTATGAGCGCAAGCCAGACTACCTGTCGGCCAAGTCCCAGGTGGCAGTGCCCCGTTGACGGCCTGGGTGGATGGCATCGGGCTCCTCGGCCCCGGACTGAACGACTGGTCCGCTGGTTCTGCGGTGTTGAAGGGCGAGCTCTCCTACGATCCGCGCCCGACGGTTCTGCCCACACCGGATTCGCTGCCACCCGCCGAGCGCCGCCGCACCGGGCGCGTCGTCAAACTGGCCTTGGCGGTCGGCATTGAAGCCGCATCCCGAGCCGCGGTGCACCCCTCACATCTGCCGACCGTGTTTTCTTCGTCCGGCGCTGACGGACAGATCTGCCACGAGATCTGCGAGGTACTCGCCACTTCTGACCGGCAGCTATCGCCGACCCGCTTTCATAACTCCGTGCACAACGTTGCTGCGGGCTACTGGAGCATCGCGAACGGCGCCCGGGCGCCGTCCAACTCCCTGTGCGGGTTCGACGCCAGTTTCGGCGCGGGTCTGCTGGAGGCGCTCAGCCAGGTCGCCGTCGACCGCATGCCCTGTCTGCTCATCGCCTACGAGGTACAGTATCCGGAGCCGCTGTTCGCCAAGCGGCCTATTCCGGATGCGTTCGGCGTCGCCTTGCTGTTGTCGCCGGAGCCGCGCCCAGGATCTCTGGCCCGGATTACCGCGACTCTTACGGACTCCCTCCCGGACAAGCTCGCGCATCCACAGCTGGAGAGGCTCCGCTCGGCCATTCCGGCTGCACGATCGCTACCCCTTCTGAAGACGTTCGCGCAGCGCCAGGCGCAGCGTGTAGTGCTCGACTATCTCGAGGACATGCGCCTCGCAGTAGAGAGCGAGCCATGCGCCTAGATCACGACTGGATATGCAGTCACATTCCCCACGCCGGCAACATGTGTCTGCTGGATGAGGTGCTGGAGTGGGATGCGCAGCACATCCGCTGCCGCAGCTCCTCGCATCGCTCCCTCGAGAATCCGCTTCGAGCGCACGGCCGGCTGGGCGCAGCCTGCGGTATCGAATACGCAGCGCAATCCATGGCCGTGCACGGTGTGCTGGCAACTGCGACGGGCGCGCGCGGTGAGAGGGGTGCGGCAATGGGCTACCTTGCCAGCGTACGGGGGGTGCAGCTGTTCGTCGAGCGCCTTGACGATCTGGCGTCGGATATCATCGCAACAGCGACGCGAGTGACCTCGAGCGAAACAAGCGTGTTGTACGACTTCGCGGTGTTCGAGCGGGAGCGAGCGCTGCTGCGAGGGCGTGCAACGATAATATTCGACAGTGGCCTCGGCTCTGCGACACACTCCGCGCCTGTATGAATCAACCTAGGCGCGCACTGGTTACCGGAGGAAGCGGCGAGATCGGCGCGGCCATATGCCGCCGTCTTGCGCAAGAGGGTCATCACGTCTACGTGCACGCTCGACGCGACATAGAGGCTGCTGGAAAGCTGGTAGGTGAGCTGACTGCGGCCGGCGGACACGCCGAGACGCTGAGCTTCGATATCACCAACGCACAGGAGACCGAGCGCGCGCTGGAAGCCGCTCTGCAGGCCGGTCCGATCCAGATACTGGTCAACAATGCGGGCATCCATGACGACGCGCCCTTTCCTGGGATGACTCCTGAGCAATGGCATGGCGTGATGGACGTCTCGGTCAACGGGTTCTTCAATGTCACCCGGCCGCTGATCATGCCGATGATCCGCAGCCGCTGGGGACGCATCGTCAACACCTCCTCCATCTCCGCCCTGATCGGCAACCGCGGCCAGGTGAACTACGCGGCCTCCAAAGCAGCGCTCAACGGCGCCACCAAGGCTCTGGCGCTCGAGGTGGCCTCCCGCGGAATCACGGTGAATGCCATAGCCCCGGGAATCATCTCCACGGCCATGAGCGAGAAGAGCTTCGACCCTGAGGCGATCGCGCGCCTCGTACCCATGAAGCGCGCCGGCACGCCTCAGGAAGTCGCCGGGCTGGTTGCCTACCTGGCGTCCGAGGAGGCGGGGTATCTGACCTCGCAGGTGATCGCCATCAGCGGCGGCATGGCGTAAGCCGAGGCGCTCACGGGCCCCATTGCCCGACGACGATCTGGTAGTCGGACACGAAGTAGAGCGCGAATACGCCACCAGCAGCATCACGAACGACGCGCACACGGCGATCTGAAACCATTTGCCGATTTGTTGCATGTCTACGCTCCCATGCCGCCGTGAAGGGGGCGGCACCAGAGGGAACGCAAACGGGAGGGAAAACCGGCCAATCGGCCCAAGGGGTGGGTCATTGGGTGGGCGCGGTGCCAGCCGGGCGGTGCGCGGCGCTAGACGGGACGCGCGCGCCCTCCACGGTCGGCGCGACAGCAGCGGCTGCCTGCGCGGCACTACGCTGGCGCCTGCGCGATGCCAGCCAGTGCCGACGCGGCGCTAGCTGGGACCGGGCGTGGCGACGCTGACCCGATTGCGGCCACCCCGTTTGGCTGCGTACAGGGCGGCATCGGCGCGCTCGACCAACGATTCGAGGGTGTCACCCGACTGGGTATCTGCCACACCGACGGACAGAGTGACGTTGCCCACGTACTCGTTCCGATCGACGCGGCGAATGCTCACCTTTGAGATCGCCTGGCGGATCTTCTCCGCGAGCGCCGCGGCGCCCTGAATGGAGGTCTCAGGGAGCAGGATTGCGAATTCCTCGCCTCCCAGCCGCGCGGCCACGTCCTGTCCCTTGATGCAGGCGCGGATGACTTGCGCGACCGCGCGCAACACCTTGTCCCCCAACAGGTGGCCGTGCGTGTCGTTGAGCGTCTTGAAATTGTCGATATCCGCGAGCAGCAGCGCACAGCCCGGAGGTATGCCGCCGGTGCCGTGGATCGCGCGCTCCAGGCCGCGGCGGTTGTTGAGGCCCGTGAGGGGATCGAGCAGCGCCTCGGTCTGCGCCTGCTCCAGTTTCTGAGTGAGGGTCTGGACTTCCTGCGCACTGCGCTTGAGCTGTTCCGACAGCTCCGAGGTCACCAGGCACATGTGCTGGGTATCGGCCAACAGCTCGCCAACCACCTCACGCACCATCTCCAGCCCGAGCGTCTGTTGCCGCAAGCGGGCGGTATGGCTCTCCAGAGCCTGGCCGAAATGGGTCGCGTGCTCACCGGCACTCTGGGTGGCGTGCGAGGTCTCCTCCAGCAGATAGCGCAGGCGCTCGCGGATGCGCTCGAACGCATCGGCGTCCCGGATGAGGATGTATTGCGCATGCATGCGCCACACGTCGGCATCCGTCAGCGGATGACCGCCCGTGAGCCGCTCGTCGAGGACTTTCGTCAGGTCCGGATTGACGCCGGCGACATGCTCATACCAGAGCGCGTAGCTGGGGGGATGGAAGGCGGCTTCCTGCTTGGCCATGTAACTCAGCGCCGTACGGAGAATCTCGGCGCTTTCTTGCTTGTTCTGCTGATAACGCATACACGCGAGGGGGACGGCCAGACGTTAGACTCATTATAAACGGCGCTACCCGGGAAGTGCCCCGAAATGACGGTCTCCAGCGAGCGCCTCGGACGAGCGGAGCGCTTTTCTTACCCGGGTCCGTCAAGAGCCTCCGGGGCCACTCCGCTCCCGAGGGCTGCGACCGGCCGGCGTATCGGGCTCGCCGCAGCTCTTACCCGCCGCGGCTCTCATGAGCGGGGATTTGACCCCCAGAAAGGCCGCTGAGCCCTTCATCGAAGGATTCATGCCGAGCTCGGCGGCTGCGGCCAGAACCTCCTCGTCCGTGGCATCGATCAGCTCGCGCTCCAATGCGGCCAGAATCTGCTCGAGAGAGACTTCGGGGCGCCGGGTTTTCATTTCTGCCTCATCCTCAGACCCTCGCGCAGCAGCAGGCGGCGCATCCGCCTTCGAGTCGAATCGTAGTCGGTCTTGGACATACCGCCACTCTCGCAGATCTCCTCGGGCGATCGCTCCTCGGCCAGACCGGCAATGATGTGGCACGCCTGGGGGTCGTCTGCGAACAGCTGATAGATGGCAGCCAGCTCCTGCATGGCCTCCAGCCCGCGCTCCACATTGGAGCGCGGATCGACAGGCTCGCCCGCAGCGGCGTCCCATGCCTCGAGAGCCGCCGCCGCCAGCTTGGGAAGCTGGTAAGCCTCCCGGCGAGCGCGCCGCCAGTATTCCGCCTTGATGCTGCGCATGACACCCGCCAGGAACGCCAGCAGCGGCACGCCGGGGGGCGCGTATCTGGAGCCGTCGAGCACCCGGGCAACTGCCTCCTGCAGCAGGTCGCTCCAGGTGACGTCCGGAGGGAGCAATCGCGCGTGCAGGCGGGCTATCGCCTTCAGGCGCAGCAGATCCGTCTCGGTCAACAGGCGCAACGCCAGCGCCTGCTCGGCCGGCGTCGTCTCGCAGAGAACCTCGAATCGGGGCAAGGGCTTCATGGAATGCTCGCGAATGCCTCTTCCTGAAGTATGCGCACCTCGCGCGACCCTGCGGACACCGCAAGGGAAATATTCATCCCCTGTCCGCGGGACGCCAGCAGCAGCGCATACCTGCAAGCATGCCACCCATACTCGTGGACAACCGGGTTATCAGACCCGCGCAGACGGCGCTCGCCCTGGAGCTGGTCACGAAAATGGATTTGTTGCGGCTGAAGGCAATCGCACGGCTGTACGCCAGAGGACTGCCCCCGGATGTGAGCTGGGACGACCTGCTACAGGAGGCCTTCACGCGCATCCTCGTGGGCGCACGGCGCAGACCCGAGGGCGTAAAGATGACCGCGTTTGTCGCGGGAATCATGCTGAGCCTCAGATCCGATCACCAGCGTCGCGCTAAGCGGACGCAAGCGCACCGTGAGCTTGAACTGGCCGACCCAAGGCCCGGGCCCGAGCGCCTGCTCAGTGTGAAGCAGGAGTTGGACGCCATTAAGCGGCTGTTTGCGGGCGATGCACTTGTGCTGCACATCCTAGCTGGTGTGAGCGAAGGATTGACGGCGGAGCAGATCCGCGCCGCCGCGGGCATCTCCAGGACCGAGTACGAGTCCGCGCGCAAACGGATGCGGCGCTGCCTGCTGCGGGAAGGACTCACATGCGAAAACCGTTGAAAGCGGCCTCCGCGGAAGTCGCGCTCGGGCGCATCCTCCAAGCGTTGCGCCAGGAACTGCTCGATGCCTCGGACGGGGAGATCAACGCCGCGGCGCGCGAGCTGGGCATGAATCTGCAGATGCCGGAGTCCGCCGCGTTTGCGGGACTCACCTACCCTGCGCGACCGCAATTGTCCGACTTCTTCGAACTCGAGGCATTCTGGCACATGCGGTTGGCAGACGAGCGCGTCGACACGCCCGCGTCGCGGAAGGCTCGGCGCTCGACTCCCGCCCGGGCACCGCGTCGGCGAAGGAAGCCGCCAGACTAAGCACACGCCGAGCGCCAGAGAAATAGCCGCCTGCAACAGGAGGGGCCCACGCAGCACTGTCTCGCAGCAAGGTGAGCTCAACAGAGTGCTCTATAGGGACACATCGATACGCAAATGGCGGCATGAATAGGGAACGATAGGGAACGATCGAGCCCAAAAGGGTACGTTGGTGATACCGCACGGCCGGGAATATAGTGCCGCAGCCTCCTCAGGCGTCTCGGTAAGAGTCGCGTTGACGGCCGCGGAGGTCTCATCATAGAGTGGATCCAAGGTCGTCCAGGCGACCCTCGGTCCGCGAAAAGGGTCGAACCCACCTGCTCTTCGAGATCGCTCAACCTTCTTTCTGCCCGATTCGCGGACACCGGGCGTGCAGGAAGGAAGGTGTTCCATGCCCCAGGCGCTGCCACCGCGTCCGCATCTCGATTGGCTCCGCAAAAGCGCTCGTCAGAGACTGAGGCAGCTGCGCACCCGTGAGCCCGATCTCAAGCTGGCAGACGTACAGCTCATGTTGGCGCGAGAGTACGGCTTCTCCAGCTGGCGTTCGCTCAAGGCCCACGTAGAAGCAACGCAATTGCAGAACGCAGCGGAGAGCGAGGCGTTGAGCGAGCAGGAAGTCGCCGAGTTCCTGCGCGCAGTGGGCACCGGGGATATGCCCCTTGTCACCACCCGTCTCCAGGCCAAACCGGAACTGCTGAATGCCGCAGGACCTCACCCGTTCTGGGGTGGACGGCCGCAGCCGCTGCACGTCTCAATCGAGAGCGCCCGCAGGGACATGTTC
>CAZLYG010000340.1:0-6162 GCA_964563075.1 uncultured Steroidobacteraceae bacterium
CTGGCGTTTCAGTGCCGCCATCAAGGGCCGCAGCAGTACACACTGTACGTAATCGGAGCCGGCAATGTTGATGACGAGGTCGGCCTGCGCAGGGTCGAAAGGCGTTCTCTCGGCGATAACGGTGTACAGTTTCTCGAGAGCCTCGCGCAGCGGTTCACGCAGCTCGAGTGCCCTCTGAGTGGGAATCATGCCCTTTTGAGCCGGCACGAGCAGTGGATCCCGAAAAATCGACCGCAGGCGCCGCAGGCGCGCCGACAGGGCGGGCTGACTCAGGTGCAGCCGCCTCGCCGCGCGCGTCACATTGCTCTCCATGAGCAGTGCATCGAGCGCGAGCAGCAGATTCAGGTCGAGCCGCCTGGTATCCATGACGATTATACCTGCGCGAAGAACTTGCAATTTTGAGCATACCGGGAAAGCCGCTACCGTAGGTGCATCTGGTAAGGATCGAGGGAGAGTGGTAATGACTTCCAAGCTCGTAGCGGCCAGCGTTGTGCGAGTCTCGTGCGGCACGTTCGATCCGGCGCGCTTCGCGGAGGTGGAAAGAATGTCGCAGGAGACCGCGGCGTATCTGATCCCTGCCATCCGCAGACTGCCGGGCATGCTCAGCTATTTCGCGGCGGTATCCCCTTCGGGATCCATGGTGCACGTGAGCATTTGGGACAGCGACGCCCACGCGCAGCAGATGAGCCGTCTCAAGGAGATGATCGTCGATGCACGCAATGCCGCTTTGGCGGTTGGCGTGGAGTTCGCTCCGATTGTGAATTATCCGCTGAGCTGGACGATCTGATCAGGCCGGCACGACTTGGGGCTGGCTGCCGGCACGCTCCACGGCACACCGGCACGCCGGTACGCCCCCCTCATGCGCCGCTCACTCCGAGCCGCTCCTGCAACACCTTGCGGAAGCGGCGGCTCGCCTTCAGGCGTTCCCCCGATTTCAACAGCACGGAGTACTCTCCGTCGTCGGTGAGCTCGAGGCCGCGGACGCGGTGAAGATTGACGATGGTCGAGCGATGGATGCGGCAGAACACCTGCGGGTCCAGCTCCTGCTCCAGGACGGACAGGCTGCGCCGCAGCACGTGGGTGCTCGCTCCCGCGTGCAGGCAGGCGTAGTAGTTCGCAGCGTCGATCCAGTCGATGTCCGCCACGTCGACGAACACAATCTGGCCGGCGCTTTTGACAATCAGCCGTTCGGCCACTGGCGCCGGCTGCTCTTTTCGCATGCTCAACCGCTCCTTGGCGCGGCTCAGCGCGCGTTCCAGGCGCGCATCGGTAAAGGGCTTCATGAGGTAATCGAGCGCCCCGGCTTCGAACGCTCGCAAGGCGTACTCATCATGCGCCGTCACGAACACAACGGCGGGGGGCATGTCGGCTCCCAGCAGCTCGAGCACGTCGAATCCGTCGTACTCCGGCATCTGCACGTCGAGGAAGACGAGATCGGGGCGTGAGGCGCGAACCCTTTCGATGGCCTCCGCTCCCGATCCGCACTCCTCGATGGAGCCTATGTCCGCGTCGCGACTCAACAGTACGATGAGATTGCGACGCGCCAGGGGCTCGTCATCGACCACCAGGGCGCGCAGCTTGCCTGTGTGCTCGGGCAACGTCAGGCGACCACCAGAGGGAGCGAGATGGACAGCTCGACGCCGCCGGCCGTCTGGTTGCGGAGGCTCTGCTCGTAGCCGTTGCCGTACTTCAGCTGCAGCCGGTTGCGCAGATTCGCAAGTCCGATCCCGGCGCGCCCCGGATCGAGCTCGGCGGGCAGGCTGGGGCCGTCGTTGCCCACCCGCAGGTTGAGCATGCCGTTGGCCTGCGCCGCGGCAACCTCGATCGCCCCTCCCTGCGCGCGTTGGGAGATGCCGTGCTTGATGGCGTTCTCCACCAGCGGCTGGAGGATCAAGCTGGGAACCTGCGCTCGCAGCAGCTCCGAAGGGATCGTCAGGGTGACCTGGAGCCGCTCGGCGAAGCGCGCTTTCTGCACCTCGAGGTACTGGCGCAGCTGCTCCACTTCCTGCGCCAGCGGCACCTGTGGGCGCGTGGAGTCAGTAGCGGCGTGCCGGAGGAAGTCGCTGAGTGAGACGATCATCTCGACCGCCGCCTCGTTACGTTGGTCGCGCACCAGTCCGGCGATCGAGTTCAAGGCGTTGAACATGAAATGCGGCTCGATTTGCCGCCGCAGCGCATCCAGCTGCGCCCGGGAGAGCTGCTCGCCCAGCTGCGCGGCCTCTGTCTGCTGGCGCGCGATGCGCACCCTGGACCGCAGGGCATAATCGATCACGAGAACGAACGCATACAGCACCAGAGAGCTCGTCACGCTGGAGTAGAACCTACCCAGCCACAGAAGTGTGAATGTCCCGCGCGCCTCGGGGGCAATTGCCCACGGGTTGAGCAGCACTTCCAGTGACGCATACCAGGCCGAGCAAACAAGACCGATGCCGATCGCGAGGCTCACGTGGAGGGCCCACGTCGTGAGGCCGCTCGTGCGGGCAGGAGGAAAACGCCGCCCCAGCCGAATCACCAGCGGTGTCGCCAGCGCCCAGGGCAGCCAGACGATCATCAGGGTGAAGAACAGACTCACCCAGTTGTGATGCATCCCCTGCGCGTGCATCGGGAACACGGTCTCGCACGCATCGATGAGCCCGAGGGCGCTCCAGATCGCCACGATCCAGGACCAGGGGGCGGTACGGTAAGCCGTGTTTGTAGAATCCATGTCGCGATCGTACTCCCCGCGCGCGCCAGAGGTCCGCGCCCATGCAGTGAGCGGCGGGCCGCCTGCAGCGGACGGTCTGGCCGGCAGCGCGCCGCGGATCCACAGTTGCCGCCATCACGACGGGAGCAATCACCATGAATCGCAGAGACCTTGTGCGAATGTCGGCAGCGGCGGCCGTGGGAGCATCCTTGTCCGGCAAGCTGCTCGCGGCGCCGGCGGTTGGCGGGAGCGCGGAAGCGAAGGGTGGCGTGGTGCCCCTGCGCCCGCCCGCCGATGGAGTCATTCCGGTGGCGGTCCTGATTTCCGAGGGCGCGGTGCTCATCGATTTCATGGGACCGTGGGAGGTGTTCGAGGGCGTGACGGTCAAAGGTCACAGCCCGTTTCAGCCCTATACCGTGGCACAGACCCTGACCCCCATACAGGCCGAGGGCGGGATGAAAATCGTCCCCAACTACACATTCGAGGACGCCCCGGCGCCCCGCGTCATCGTCATTCCGGCGCAGAGTGCGCCGACCGATGCGGTACTGGCCTGGGTTCGCAAGGCTGCGCAGACGGCTGATCTGACGATGTCGGTGTGCACCGGAGCGTTCCTGCTGGCCAGGACGGGGCTGCTCGCGGGGAAGTCGGCTACGACTCATCACGATGCCTACAAGCAATTCGCCATGAGCTTCCCCGATATCCACCTCGAGCGGGGAGCTCGCTATGTCGATCTGGGCAACATTGCCAGTGCCGGGGGGCTGTCCTCCGGGATCGACCTGGCGTTGCATGTCGTGCAGCGCTACTACGGCGACGAGGTCGCTACGGCCGCCGCTTACTACCTGGAGTATCAGGGGCAGGGATGGCGCGATCCCCATTCCAACAGCGTGTATGCGAAGCAGCGCGTTTCGACCGAGGAGCACCCGCTGTGCCCGGTCTGCACGATGGATGTGGACAAGGCGTCGTCGCCGCGGTCGGCCTATCAGGGCAAGACCTATTACTTCTGCATGCCCGCGCATAAGGCGCTGTTCGACGCGCACCCCGAGCAGTACATCGAGGCGTGAGCGCCGAGGTTGCCTGAGGGGGCGCGGCCGGCGCGCGTCGTGCCGTTATGTGTTGCCGCCGGCCCGATTGACCAGGGCACGCTGGCCCTCCAGCGCCTGCCAGATGAGCAGCACGGGCACGCCGATCGCAATGTCGCGTGCCCGTTTCAACAGAGACACGGCCAGACCGAATTCGGGGCCGACCCCGAACAAGGGCGCCAGAATGGCGTAAGCACCTTCCTGCACCCCGAGGGCGTTGGGCACGATGAAGGCGGCGCTGCGAATGGCGTAGACGAGGCTTTCGATGGCAATGACCGCGACGACATCGACATGCACGTCAATCAAGCGGAACGCGACCCACGTGCCGATGGCGCTGAGCAGCCAGGCTGCGAAGTGCACTGTCGCGGAACAGCCGACGCGGGCCCGCGAGCGATAGATCTCATCGAGCGAGGCGGGTACCGCCGCCGCTGCCGCAGCTGCTCCCGGAAGCAAGCGTGTTGCGAGCTTCGCGGTCATCCAGTGGCCGTAGCGTTGCAATGCAACAAACAGTCCGCCAGCGACCGCTGCGAGCACGAGGCCAATTGCAAAGACCGTAGTGAGCGATTGTGCGGAAGCGCTGTGTGGAGCACGCGCGCTCAACATGGCAACGCCGAGTGCTATGTAGGCGACCTGCGCCAGCATCTCGGTGGTGACGTCGACGATCATCGAGCCGAAAGCGGAGGCCCGCGGGACTCCGTGCAGGATGGCAGCTCGCGCGCCGAGGGCCATGCCGCCGAACTGGGAGAATGGCAGTACTTCCGCGGCTGAGTCCCGCACCATCCGGGCCCAGATGAACACTTTGAGCCCGACAGCGGATTCTCGCGGCATCAGTACGTACCAGGCGGCACCCATGACTGCGAACAGGGCGAGCTGGTAAAGGCACAGAATGGCAAACCCACCCCAGCCGGCCGACACGGCGGCCGTGAATACGGCGCCGAGGCCCACGTACTTCACCAGATAGCCGATCAGCGCGACCCCCAACGCCGCAACGATGGCGATTCGCCATCTCATGTGAGGACACGCGCCGGTAGCGCTGGCGCGTGGAAGTCCTGAAATCCGCCGAGCTGTACCGCATTGTCCCGGCAGGCGGCGATGGCTCGAGGTGAGAGCAGGGCGGCGAGCTCTTCGGGATAACGATAATCCGGCGCTGCTCCGGGGTAGGGGCCCGTGGCCGGATGGACATAGATCTCGCTCAGCCCCTCCGGCAGGTTCCGGATCAGCCCTGACAGGCGCTCGTCAGTCATCTGTCCAGACCATTGGAGTCCAAACACGCGATCGGGTGCGAGCAATCCTGCTCCACGAACACGCCTGCGCAGGAATTGCGCCCATGGGGCGATCAGCAACGCAGGCATGCGCGGGGAGTTGGGCTCGAGGGCTCGCAGCAGATGCGCAGGCTCGAGTGGCACGCGCATGGCCCGCATGCCAAAGCGTGCGCCGATCCGTGTCAGCAGCTTCCCAATGACCGGATGCAGGTGAAAGTGCTTATGGGCATTGCAATGATCGAGGGTCAGCCCCGTGGCCTGAAAGGCTTCGAACTGTGCGGTGATCTCGTTCGCCAGCTCGCGACGCGCACAGCTGCTGCAGGCGATCAGTGCCCCTAGCGCGGCCATGTCCGAGCGGAACCTCCCGTCTGCATCGACGAGATGACTCACGGCCGCCGCAGGCAGAATCGGCCGGCCTTCCACCAGCACAACATGCAGGCCAACACGCAGTGAAGGTAGCCGCCGCGCTCGCTTCACGGCGTCATCGGCGGCCGGCCCGGAAACCATCAGGCTCGCCGCCGTCAGAATACCGTCACGATGCGCCGCCTCGACGGCATCGTTGACCTCGAGGGCGGCACCGAAATCATCAGCCGTGACTATGAGTCGGGGTCGCTGTTGCGGGCTCAAGCCGTATCCCGCCGCGTTCGCAGGAAGCGGAAGAACTCCACACCCTCGCGCAAGCGGCGCTTCATCATCTCGGGGCTGGCGACCATCTCGGCCACGATCGAGGCGATCTTGGAAGGACGGAAGTAGAACTTCCGGTAGAAGTCCTCCACCGAATCGAAAATCTCCGTGTGGCTCAGATGCGGATAGTTGAGGGGCGCGATCTGCGTGCCTTCCTGCGTCAGCAGGTCGATCTCCTCGTTGAACAGCCAGCCGTTCTCCTTCGCCTGCCGGTACAGGAAAGTGCCCGGGTAAGGAGCGGCGAGGGACACCTGAATGGTGTGCGGGTTGATTTCCTTGGCGAAGTCCAGAGTCTCCTGGATGGTCTCGCGGGTCTCCCCGGGCAACCCGAGGATGAAGGTGCCGTGGATGACGATGCCGAGCTCGTGGCAGTCCTTCGTGAAGCGCCGCGCGAACTCCACGCGCATGCCCTTCTTGATGTTGAACAGGATCTGCTGATTACCGGTTTCGTAAC
>CAZLYG010000341.1:0-6161 GCA_964563075.1 uncultured Steroidobacteraceae bacterium
CGAGCCCGTCCGCCTCACGAAGCTCGAGCTGCGCCTGCTGCAGATGCTGCTGGCGAATGCAGGCCACACGGTCAGCTCCGACCGATTGCTCATCCAGGTCTGGGGACATCGCAACTCGGGGGATCGCCAGCTCCTGAAGCAGCTGGTGCATCGGCTCAGGCAGAAGATCGAAATCGATCCCGCGGTCCCACAGCTCCTGCAGACCGCCTCGGGAGCAGGGTACAAGCTCGTCGTCGATTGAAATCAACCCGGGATGTCACCGGGTCTCTACCGGCTTGATACGGCGCATCGGTTACGCTGGTCCCAGGCTCAAGCACAGGAAGCTCTCGCCTTGGACACTCCAATCCGTTCGATCGCCATCGTCGGAGGCGGCTTCAGCGGCACCACGGTGGCTGCCAACCTCCTCCGCTCTCCCAACACCGAGCCCCTGCGCGTGGTGCTCATCGAGCGCGCGCGCTCCATCGCACGCGGCATTGCTTATGCCGATCGCGACTACAAATACCTGCTGAACGTCCCCGCGGGGCGCATGTCCGCCAATCCGCGCGACCCGCTCGAGTTCCTGAAATTCGCGAGGCGGCGTCTACCTTATGCGACGGCGGAGGACTTCCTGCCGCGGGCGCTGTACGGGGAATACCTCGAATCATCGCTCGCCCAAGCAGAAGCCGCCGCGCATCCGGACGTCCACCTCGTTCGAGTCCGCGCCGACATAGTGGCAATCAGCCGCGACCCGCATTCCAACTCCTTTCACCTTCATGCGGCCGACGGACGCACGATGGCGGCGGACGACGTGGTTCTCGCCCTTGGGAACCCTGCGCCGGCCTCACCGCCGTCCCTGGACAGTCTGCTCGGCTCATCCCGGTACGCGGAAGATCCCTGGACAGCGCCCTCGTCCTGCCGTCCTGGAGAAACGATCCTGGTCATCGGAACCAGCCTCACCATGGCAGATGTCGTGTCCGCGACCTCCGTGAACTGCAATGACAACGTAACGATCCACGCCATCTCCCGGCACGGGCTCGTTCCGCCGACACAAACCGCGTTCCGACACGCCCCCTGCGAGGGCGACGGCGGCGCCTTGTTGCGTGAGGCATCGTTCTCAGTGCGGAGGCTCATGCGCTCGATACGGCAACTGGCCGACAACACGCAACGTCAGGGCGGAGACTGGCGTGAGGCGGTGACGTTCGTACGGGGGATGGCGCCGGCTTTGTGGGGCCGGCTGCCGCTGCGGGAAAAGCGCCGTTTTCTGCGTCACGTGCGCCCCTATTGGGATGTTCACCGTCACCGGCTTCCGCACGAAACGTTGGCTCAGCTAGAGCAGATGCAACTGCGGGGCAACCTGCGTATCCACGCCGGCCGTCTGCTCTCGTGCGAGCGCTCCGGCGACAAAGTCAAAGTGACGTGGCGGCGCCGCGGCGCAACGAACGTGGCCACGCTGTTGGTCGACCGGGTGATCAACTGCACGGGGCCGGAATACAACCCGTATCGCTCCCGCGACCCGTTGATGCATTCGCTCTTCGCGCAACGCCTGGCCTCCGCCGACCCCCTGAGCCTGGGGTTGCGCACGGCAGAGAACGGCGCACTGGTCGACGCAAGCGGCCGCGCGGCCGGCAACCTTTTTTATGTGGGACCGCAGTTGCGCGCCGACTACTGGGAGGCGACGGCGGCGGCAGAGCTTCGCACGCACGCTGAACGTCTGGCCGCGCATCTGGCCGATGCCAATCGGGTGCGCCTCCGGCAGGCCTGTTACTAGACGGCGCAATGTTGCCGCGGTCGCGGGGCGATCGAGGCCCGTGCAGTCACCAGGCGCGAGGCTTCGCTACGGTGAGTAGATCTGGTCGAACACTCCGCCATCGCTGAAGTGCTTCTTCTGCATGGCGGGCCAGCCGCCCATCTCGGCGATGGTCACAAGCTGCAGCGCCGGATACTGGGCGGCGTAGCGCGCGGCGACCTCCGCATCGCGCGGGCGATAGTAGTTCTTCGCCACGATCTCCTGGCCTTCCTTGCTGTACAGGTATTTCAAATATTCCTGCGCCAGCTCACGCGTGCCACGCCGCAGTACGACGCGATCGACGACTGCGACGGGCGGCTCCGCGAGGATGCTGGTGGTCGGCACGACGACCTGCAACTGGCTGGCGCCGAGCCGCTTGATCGCCAGCAATGCCTCGTTCTCCCAGGCCACGAGCACGTCGCCGATATTTCGCTGTACGAAGGTCGTAGTCGCACCGCGTGCGCCCGCATCCAGCACCGGAGCGTTTTTGTACAGCTTGCGAATGAACTCCTTCGCGCTGGCATCGCCGCCTCCAGGCTGGCGTTCCGCCCAGGCCCAGGCGGCCAGGTAGTTCCAGCGCGCACCGCCGGACGTCCTGGGGTTGGGCGTGATCACCTGGACACCCGGTCGGACCAGATCGCTCCAATCCCGGATATGTTTCGGGTTGCCCTTGCGCACCAGGAATACGATCGTCGAGGTGTAGGGACAACTGTTGTCGGGCAAGCGGCTCGCCCAGTTGATGGGCAGAAGCTTGCCCTGCATGGCGATTGCGTCGATGTCCGCCGCCAGTGCCAGGGTCACCACGTCAGCCTTGAGACCCTCGATGACCGAGCGCGCCTGCTGCCCTGAGCCGCCGTGCGATTGATTGATCCGCACGTCCTGGCCGGACTTGCCCTTCCAGTACCGGGCAAAGGCAGCGTTGTAATCCACGTACAGCTCACGTGTCGGATCGTAAGACACGTTGAGCAGTGTTACCGTAGCCGCCTGCGCCCTCCTGGTCCCGAAGATCGTGGCCGATGCCACGCCAGTCGCCAGGGCCGAGGTCAATCGCAGCAGCTCACGTCTGTGCATCGGGAAATTCTCCGTTTGCGGACGCGAGGCCGAGCGCCCTGATCAGAAGAGGTTGCAGGGCAGCGGCGCTGTCCGCGACCGTGGTCGGTCCCCCCAGCTCGCTCAGCTGCGTCATCTCCAGCCCGGGGTAACCGCACGGATTGATGCGTCGGAACGGCTCCAGATCCAGCGCCACATTCAGGGCGAGTCCGTGATAGCTGGCGCCCCGGCGCACGCGAATGCCAACACTCGCCAGCTTCTTTCCCTCGACATAGACGCCAGGCGCGCCGCGCCGCTCCTCGGCCGTGACCCCGAATTCGGCCGCGAGCTCGATCTCCGCACGCTCCAGAGCAGTGACGAGATCGCGAACACCCAGATGTGCGCGGCGCAGGTCCACGAGCGGATACACCACCAGCTGGCCCGGACCGTGATACGTCACCTGGCCGCCGCGATCGATCTGGACAACGGGAATGTCGCCGGGCGACAGCACGTGCGCGGCGCTCGCGTTCATCCCGAGCGTGAACACCGGCGGATGCTCGAGAAACCAGATTTCGTCCGGCGTCGACGCGTCACGTTCGTCCGTGAAGCGCTGCATCGCACGCCAGGTCGGCTCATAGTCAACCAGGCCGAGCTGACGAACCCGAGGTGCAGGAGAATGCGGCGGCATCGCGGCGGCGGCTTCGGCGCTCATAGGCTCATTCACGCCTATGCGCCGGTGGGAGTGCGATTGTCGAGCCCGGCGTTGTTGCGATTCAAGGCCTGCTCCGCCCGATAGCTGGAGCGCACCAGCGGTCCGGATACACATTCCAGGAAGCCGCGCGCGAGAGCCAGGTCACGATACGTGTTGAATTCAGCCGGCGTCACGAACCGCTCGATCGCCAGGTGATTGACCGTCGGGCGCAGGTACTGTCCCAGCGTCACGATGTCCACCCGAGAGGCACGCAGATCGTCCAGCGTCTGCACGATTTCCTCGTCCGTCTCTCCCAGGCCCAGCATCAGGCTGCTCTTGGTCAGCACGTTTGGGTTATGGCGTTTCGCGTGCTCCAGCACGCGCAGCGTCTGTTCGTAGCCTGCGCGAGGATCGCGCACGGGATGCGTCAATCGCCTCACCGTCTCAATGTTCTGAGCAAACACCTCGAGGCCCGAGTCCACCACCGTCTCGACGTCGGCGAGCGCGCCCTGAAAATCGGGCGTCAGTGCCTCCACCGCCGTGTGCGGGCTTCGCGCCTTGATCGCCCGCACGCAGGCTGCGTAGTGCGCAGCGCCGCCATCGGGCAGATCATCACGATTCACCGACGTGAGAACGATGTACTTGAGCTTCATCAGCTCGACAGTCCGCGCCGCATTCTGTGGCTCATCGGGGTCCAGCCAGCCGCGCGGATTGCCGGTATCGACGGCGCAGAACCGGCATGCACGGGTACAGACGGCGCCCATGAGCATGATGGTGGCAGTGCCGGCGTTCCAGCACTCACCGATGTTCGGGCACTTCGCCTCTTCGCAGACAGTGGCCAGACGGTGCTCTTTCACCAGGGCCCTGACCGTCTCGAACCCCGCGCCCGTAGGGGCTTTCGCCCGCAGCCAGGAAGGCTTGCGCAGCACCACCTCAGCGGCCGCGGCCGCGTGCGCCTTGATGCCGTCCCGAATGGCCGTAAATCCTTGAGGAGTAACGTATTTTTCGCCACTGCGCGCCTTGAGGGGCTCGCTGACGAGGGGGATATTCTTGAGGTTCGACATACCCCCATTGTAGGGCCAAACCCGCCATTTCACAGGAAGGGCGGGCACGGAAACCGGCCTGTGCCACTCAGTGAACCGCCGAACCCCTTGGCCATCAATCCGGAAAGCCCCAGCGCCACGGCGATCAGTGCACCGAACAGCAGTCGGAAATCGCGCTCCATGCGTCCTCTGATCTCTCGAACATCGAGCTTCAATCCGGTCACGTCGGTCTTCAACCCAGCCACGTCGGCTTTCAAGAAGCCCACGTCCATCTTCAGCACAGCCACGTCGGTCTTCACTACAGCGACGTCTGCTTTCAACACGGCGACGTCGGTCTTGAGCAGAGCGACGTCGGTCTTGAGTATGCTGACGTCGGCCGTGAGCACGGAGACGTCGCTCTTGAGCTCGACGACGTCGGCCTTCAACAGGCCCACGTCCATTTTCAACACCCGGACATCTGCCTGCAGACCGTGCATCCCGATCTGCAGCTGATCGACCTTCTCCTCGACATCGCTCATGTGGACGACTTCCCTATGTCACCGGTCCACAGAGGCTAGTGAGCTCAGAGCGTGCTCTCAACCGACTATTGATCGAACTCGTTTGTCGAGCTCGGCAAGCCGCTCGATCGAGCCGATGTCGCACCAGTCACCCCCGTGCAACCACCCGCGCAAGCGCCGCGCCGCGATAGCGCGTTTCAACAAAGGAAGCAGAGGAAACTTCCCAGGTGAGCAACCCGCGAAAAACTCCGGGCGATAAATCCCAACACCCGAATACGTGTAGCTCTCGCGAATAACGTCGCGCTCGATTACTGCGTCCCCGTCCAGGCCGAAATCACCGCGCAAGTTATGCGCGGGGTTGGGAACCAGAACAATGCAGGCATCCGCAGCGTCATCGAGCGCCAGACGACCGAAATCGATGTCCGTCCAGACATCGGCATTCACCACGAGGAATGGCTGGGCACCCAGCAAAGGCAGCGCATGGAAAATGCCGCCGCCCGTCTCCAGCGGCACCGGTCCTTCTTCGCTGTACTGGATACGTACGCCATAGTCCTGCCCGTCACCCAGCGCAGCCTTGATCCGATCGCCCAGCCACGAGAGGTTGATGACCACGTCGCGTATTCCCGCCTGCGCCAGCGCCCGCAGGTGGTAGCCGATCAGCGGCTTGCCGGCCACGGCGGCCAGGGGCTTGGGCAACGTATCCGTCAGGGGCCGCAGCCTTTCGCCACGGCCGGCGGCCATGACCATGGCCTTCATGAGTGTGCGACCTGTTCCGCCACCCGCGCATTGGCGCGCGGCAGCTCCGGAACGATGTGCTCTTCAATCAACTGCGAGAGCCCAGCCAGCTCCGGATAGCGCCGACAGGTGTCACGGACGTACTCGAGCGTGAGCGGCAGATCGCGCAGGTACCCCGGCTTGCCGTCGCGATACCAGAGTCTGGCAAAAATGCCGAGCACCTTGATGTGCCGCTGCACGCCGATGAGGTCGAACCAACGCAGGAATTCCTGCGGATCGCTGCCGGCGGGCCCGCCGAGGGCCTGCAATCGCTCCCGGTACTGGAACACCCAGCCTTCGACGCGTTCACGGGGCCAGCTGATGTAACAGTCTTTCAACAGCGACACGAGATCGTAGCCGAC
>CAZLYG010000342.1:0-6150 GCA_964563075.1 uncultured Steroidobacteraceae bacterium
GGACGCCGGCGCGGTCGGCCCGGACGCCGGCGCGGTCGGCCCTGTCACCGGCGCCGCGGCCAGCCCTGGCGCCCCCGGTGCAGCCGGCGCCGCCGTGGCGCTGCCCACTGCAGCCCCGCTCTCGGCCGCCCCTGCGCCTGCGAGTTCGCCGCCTGCGGCGGCAAGGGAGAAGTTCTGCACCCGAATCCGGGCCTCTTGCGCCCATTTCCCTGCCGGATGCTGCGTGAGGAACAGCTGATACGCAGCTGCCGTGTCCGCCTTTGCGGCATCGCTCCAGTCGCGATCCTCAGCAAGCTGCGCAATCCGCGCACGCGCCTCTTTGACCAGCTCGCTGTCGGGATGCCTCTCGATGAACTGGCCGTACGCCTCCGGAGTGTCCCTCCCCTCCGCAGAGCGCCAGTCCTGCTGCTCGCGGCTACAGGCAGCCAGCGCGGCCATGGCCCCCACCAGGGCGACGGCGACAAATCTTCGTGCAGTGACCACTCTCACTCCTTCCGGCGGGCTTGGCGGCTATTCTAGGACCAGCACCCGCGGACGAAAGCGAAGCATGCGATGGGCGATTCACCGAAACGACGGCTGATCGATCAGATAGGGACTTCCCCGACTTTCGTGGCCGCGGGCTGCCGGCTGACCGGCGATCTCGAGACGCCCGGACCGCTCGTCCTGTGCGGAAGCATCCGTGGAGACGGGCAGGTAACCGGCATGCTCAGCATGGCCGCAACTGCCCGCTGGGAGGGGGAGGTCCACGCACAGTCCGCCGTGATCGCCGGACACGTCATCGGCAAGCTGGTGATCGAGGAGAAGATCGAGATCGGCGCCACCGCCATCATCCGCGCTGACGTCGTGGCGCGAAGTATCGCGATCGCGAAAGGAGCCGTCATCGAGGGAGACGTCACTGTCACCAGCGGGCAACCTATCGTGCAGTTCGACGAGCGGCGCCGCTAGCGCTCGCGATTGCATTGGCGCACGCTGCGATCAGGAGCTCTTGCGCAGCGGCGACGAGCGCGCCACAGCCGCCCAGCCGCGCTAACCTCCCTCCGCGAGGGCTTCCTCGAGCTCAGCGACGATGCGCCGCTCGATCCAGGTCGGGCCGGTCAGCCGCTCGAGAAACCCGCAGTGGCCGCCGTAGCGAGTTACCACCAGATGCAGGTTGGGCGGATGTGCCAGGCTCTCGATGCTGTGCGCCGGAATAATCGGATCGTCCATGGAGGTGATGATGCTGGCCGGGACTTCCAACCCGCTCAGCCGATCGCCGGTAATGGAATACCCGTTGAGGTAGTCATCCAGCGTCGGAAACTCCGTGAAGTGACGGATCAGGTCGGCGGTCATGCGGCGCAGGTTGGTGAACTTGCCGAAGCGCCCGAAGTCGTAATCCGCCGGCCAGGCGGCCTGCTTCTTCAGCAGCGAGCGCATCCATTTGCGGATGAAATACAGCTGATAGCCGGGAATTCCGCGCTCCAGGGCGATCAGAGTCGCTCCGGGATCGAGCACCGGGGATACGGCGATGACCCGACCGATGCGCAGACCCGGATCGCCCGCGGTGTCGGTCGCCACGCGCAGCAGGAAATTGCCGCCGAGCGAGAACCCCACCAGGAACATCCGCTTGCCGGGAAACAGCCCCTGGAGCGTGCGCATCGCACCGATGACCTCCGGCAGCCGGCACGAATGGAACAACTCCCGATTGAGATGATGCGTCGACCCGTGATCGCGCAAGTTCAGGCGCACAACGTCGAACCCGCGCTCGAAGAGCTGCTGCGCGAGTGACAGGACGTACAGCGACTCCGCGCTCCCCTCCCAACCATGCAGCAGCACTGCCGGACTTCCTGAGCACTGCGGGGGAGTCGAACGGAAGCACTGCAACCGGACGCCATCGCCACAGTCGAGCAGCATCTGCCGCTCGGCGGCAACGACCGGGGCTGCACGGCGCGCGATGGGCCCACGGCGAACGGACATGCTGGCGAGCATCGACTGCAGATGACTGTTCTTCAGCCATCCCGGTGGCCGGAAATCTTCAGACTGCGCGCGCACGTGCAGCGACGCGCCCGTCAGTGCAGGCGGATCTCGATACGGTTGTTGGCGGCGGCGGCTCGGTTCCATTCGCCCGCCGTAAGCTCAGCCGATGCCTGCGGGTAGGGCATAGCGGTACCTGCAGCGTCGCCGTTGGTGACCTGGACGTCAATGTTTCCGTGGCTCGTATTACGAACGCTACCTACCAGATTAGCGAATGCCAGCGGCGTTCGCTGAGCTGGTGACAGAGCGTCATCCGAAGGGTTGCCCACCAGGTCGCACTTCGATGCCGGCATCTCGTCCGGGGCTACGGAATAGCCATCCGTGGGGTTGCCCATGAGGCAGAAACGCCCAGGATAGGTCTTGATGTCCACGACGCCCGCCGTCCCCTGGCGGCTTACGCGGTCCAGGAGCTGGCGGATCACGTCCAGTCGCGTCCCTCCCAGTGCGTCGGCACCGTAGGGGACGGTAAGCACTAGGGGCTTGCCGTCTGTCGGCAGCGCCGCAGGGCGGGAGGCGGACTGTGCCGGTAGAGAGGCGGAGGCGGGTGTTGCGACCGGCGCTGTAGTCAACGTCCCTGCGGGCGAGCCCAAATCGGTCGCGCCGGGTCTGGTGGTCAGGTTGGTTGCTGCACCACCGCCAATCGTTCCACCGCCCTCACCGGGAGGCGGGCCAGGCAGCTCTTCGGCGACGTGGGGGCTTGCACGGGCGGCTTGCGCTACTTGAATGCGCAGCTGCTCGACATCGCGCGCCATCCCGCGCAGGACAGTAAGGTCCCGCCACCACAGCCCCGTGCTGGCCAGAGCGATCACCAGGGCGATACTGGCGACGACCCAACCCCAGGGCGGCGACGATTTTGGCCTCGCGGCCGATTCCGTGGAGGCTGGCGGCAGCGCCTCCAGAAGGAGGGCCCGGACCTCGGCGGTGATTCGGTCCGTCTGCGTATCAATACCGGCGACCAACGCACGCCGCAGCTCCGCGAACTGCTCGCGAAGGGACGTTTCGGTGAGCACCCTGGGCGCCGGAGGCTGCGAGTCGGCCGATACGGGCCGGTCGCTTTCGGCCTCCTCGCGCGTGGCAACGGTGATCGGACGAAACGAGCTCTGCTCGGTCGTACGCCGGTCGGGCACCAGGTGAAGCTGATAGAGAACCTTGGAAACGTCGGTCGGCTTGATCTGCTTCGGCAGCACGCCCACTGCACCGAGTGCACGCGCCTGGCCGAGATACAGCTCCCCTTCCTGGGAGGTGTACATCATGATGGGGATGGTCGCTGTGCGCGGATTGTTCTTGATCGCCTGCACGGCCTGAAAACCGTCCATGCCCGGCATCAGGTGATCCATGAAGATCACATCCGGACGGTGGCTGGCGAGATACTCGATAGCGGCCTCCGCCGTCTCCGCGCTGTCCACGTCGATCTCGAACCTTTCCAGCATGCGTGCCAGAAACAACCGAGCCGACCTGGAGTCATCGACGATGAGCGCGCGCTTCGCCCCCATGCTCCGCTCCAAACATCCATAGAACGATTATCGCGCAAAGTGTAGCGCAGAACCCTGGGTCCATGGAGTTCTGTCGCGGAGCTGCGACGCAGCTGATGCAGTCGGCTAGGAGGAGAGGCGCGCGTCAGGTGCGCGCACGGGGGGCCCATCGGCCCGCAATGCACCGTAGAGATCTGACAACCTTCGAGCCATGAGCGCCGAAGACCAGTTGCGTGCATAGGCACGACCGCGGTCGGAGAGCTCCTTCTGCAGGCTCGCGTCCTGCAGAACGCGGATGACGGTCGCGCCGAACTCCTGCTCATCCTCCGGCGCTATCAATGCTCCGCAGCCGGGCTTCAGTATGGATCGCGTGCCCAACTCTGCCGTGGATACCACCGGCGCTCCCTGCGCCATGGCCTCGAGAAGCACCAGGCCTTGTGTTTCCGTACGCGATGCAAACACGAATACGTTCGCAGCCGCGTAGCAATCGAGCAGTGCACGGTGGCGATCGAGATAGCCGACGAAGTGGACGTCGCGCTCCAACCCCTGCCTGTGCACGTAATGTTTGAGCGATTCGCGCGCCGGCCCCTCGCCTGCGATGACCAGCATCGCATCGGGAACCGTCCGGCGCACTTCGGCGAACACGCGGACGAGGAACTCGATGTTCTTCTCGTGCGCAACCCGCCCGATGTAGGTGAGCAATGGCCGGTCAGCAGGCAAGCCGGCGTGCGCCCGGAAGCGCGCGCCGTCTCCCTGCCTGAACCGGTCCGCCGGCAGCCCGGTAGGCAGAACGTGAACCGGTGTGGAGATCCCATACTCGAGCAGGATGTCGCGCATCGGGTCGGAAGGAGCAATCAAGGCCTGCACATCTGCACACTGTGAGCGGGTGAAGGCTCGCGCCAGCGACTTGCCTAACCGGTGAGGCAGGACTGGCACGTAGTGATGCAGGTACTCCTCGAAGAAGGTGTGATACGTCGCCACGCACGGGATGCCCATCCGCCTCGCGAAGCGCACACCTGCGTAGTGAGCTATGAATGGCGTGTGGATGTGCAGCAGGTCGATATCCTTGAACCGGGTGCTCTCGAGCAGCCGATTCAGCTTTCCCCAGCGCATCCGGCGATCCTCCGGATCTCGCGGGACGCGCGCCGAGGGGACACGAGCTACGGTGAGGTCGTCGACGATTCCCGCGCCCGAGACTGCGGCGTCGTGGGCCGCCGCACTCGCCCCGCCCTCGCGAGCCGCGGCACTCGCCCCATTCTCGCGAGCCGCGGCACTCGTGGCGCCCTCGCGCGTGTAGTCGGGCGCCACCAGCAATGTATCCACACCGCAGTGCGCGAGGTCCTCGCGAAAGGTCCGGATCGAAGTGGAGACGCCGTTGACGCGGGGGAAGTAGACGTCGGAGATAAATAGAACGCGCAAGGCTTACAGGGACAATCCCAGCGCAGCCAGCAGTGCTCCCACCGCCGCACCGGCAATCACGTCCGTCAGGTAATGCAGCCCAAGGACGACGCGGGAAGCGGCGATCAGAAACGCCAGCGGCACGACAAACCCGCCCAGACTGGGAAAGTGTGCGGTGAGCTGCCACGCGAAGGACACGGCGTGCAGCGTGTGGCCCGACGGGAAGCTGTACCGATCCAACGGAGCGCCAGCGAGGTCGATGGCCGAGTGGGTGATGAACGGGCGCTCGCGGACGAACACGCGCTTCAGCACCTTGTAGAGGGCGAGACCGAGGATGCCCGTGATCGCCATGACGATGGCGGGCCGCACCGCAGCCAGGCCAAAGAGCAGCGGCAATGTCAGGATGAGGACGTACCAGACGACGCCGTCGCCCAGGCGGCTCGCGACTCGAAATACCGCACGGGGAATCGGAAAGGCGGCGCCTCGATTGAGCGTCCGGCAGATGCCGAACTCTGCCGCATCGACGCGCGCCATCAGCGTGCTCAAAGCAGGGGCTTTCATCTGCCCGTCGTCCCCACAGGTGTCTTAGCCTGCTAGGGTCGGGCCGGAGCGCGTCAACGGGATGACATGCAGATGAAGGTTTTCTTGCAAAAACCTCCGCTTATGTCTTGAAATTAAAGGGCAAATGACCGAGCAGGGGTCCTCCGGAGGGGTGTCTGGGCGGGTCATTCGCGAATTCCGGACCCCCGCTCCATCAGCAGCACGGCCGTGCCAAACAGAGCCACCAGCGCGGCCACCATCAGCGCGAACGCGAAGCCGATGTTCACGTCCGACTGGCCGAGGAAGCCATACCGGAAGGCGTTGACCATATAGAGGATCGGATTCACGTAGGACACATGCTGTGCCCACGCCGGCAGCATCGTGATGGAGTAGAACACCCCGCCGAAGTAGTTGAGGGGAGTCAGCACGAACGTCGGGATCCAGTTCACCTGGTCGAAGTTCTTGGCGAACAGCGCATTGAGGAATCCGCCGAGTGAGAACGTCAGCGAAGTCAACACCACGGCCGCGAGCACGATCAGAGGATGCAACACCGGCAGGTGAGTGAAAATCAACGACACCGCCGACACTGCGATCCCCACCAGCAGGCCTCTGACGAGTCCGCCGCTCGCGTAGCCGGCGACGATGACCCAGCTCGGCAGCGGCGAGACCAGCATTTCCTCCACGTGCTTGCCGAACTTGGCGCCGAAGAAGGAGGAGACCACGTTACCGT
>CAZLYG010000343.1:0-6148 GCA_964563075.1 uncultured Steroidobacteraceae bacterium
TCCAGGGCGCCAACTACGAAGGTACCGGATCTACGGTGACTGTCACACGCAACGGCTCGCCGGTGACGGTGATGTACCCCGAGAAGCACGAATACTACGTGCAGCGGCAGGAGACGACCGAGGCCGCCATCGAGATGCACCGCGGAAGCAATCTCTTCATTGCACTCGGTGACGATCTGGGGGGCGGCAAGTGGAGCCTGCGTTTCCAGATCCGCCCGCTGGTCAACTTCGTCTGGCTGGGTGCCTTCATCATGGCTGTCGGCGGCGCAGTCGCGGCCTCCGATCGTCGCTACCGCCTGGCGAAGCTGCCCGAGCCGGCTGCCGTTGCCGCGGCTGGGACTGCGAGCCCCTCGGAGCAGCCGGGATGACGCGCTTTCTGATCCCGCTCGGTGTATTTGCGGCGCTCGCCATCGTGCTGGCCGTCGGGGTGCAGCACTCGACCCAGAACGGCACCATCAAGTCGCCGCTGATCGGCAAGCCTGTTCCGGACTTCAGCCTGCCGAAGCTCGATGACCCGAACAGCACGGTGAGCGCCGCTGACTTGAAGGGCCACTGGTACCTCATCAACGTGTGGGGCGTGTGGTGCGCGACCTGTCACCAGGAGCACCCCTGGCTGATGCAGTATCAGAAGCAGGACTTGCTGCCGATCATCGGTGTCGATTGGAACGATCAGGACGCGGATGCGCGTCAATTCCTCTCGCAACAGGGCAATCCCTACACCCACGTCATTACCGATCACGACGGCCGTACCGCGATCAACCTGGGCGTGTACGCCGCGCCGGAGTCGTTCCTGGTGAATCCGGACGGCATCGTCGTCTACAAGTGCACGGGGGCGCTGACCAAGGACGTGTGGGAGCAGGAGATCGTGCCGCTCGTGCACGGAATGGCCGGGAGTGGTGTGTTGTGCCGCGGCTGAGGAGTTTGGTTGCATTGGGCGTGCTGCTGTTGCTGCTGGGGCCCGCCACAGCGGTATACGCCATAGACCCTGCGACGCTGCAAGACCCGAAGCTGGAAGCGCGCTACCAGGAGCTCACGCATGAGTTCCGCTGTGTCACCTGTCAGAACACGACCATCGCGGATTCGCAGGTCGAGCTGGCCGGCCAGTTGCGTCGCCAGGTTCGCGAGATGCTGCTCGCGGGCAAATCCGACCAGGACATCCGGGATTACATGACGGCGCGTTATGGGGACTTCATCCTCTTCAGGCCCCGGTTCGCCGCACGCACGGCCTGGTTATGGTTCGCACCTGGCGTGATGCTCATCATCGGCGTGCTCGTCGCCGTGCGCGTCGTTCGCCAACGTACGGCACTGGTGGCTGAGGACAACGAGCCGATCGAAGAGGACCTGCGTACCTGATGACTACTTTTCTCATCCTGGCAGCCCTGCTGATTGCCGTCGGCGTCGCTGCGGTCGCTGTGCCGCTGCTGAAGAGCTCTGCGAATGCACCGGCGCCGGCTCCGTGGGCGGCACTCGGCGCAGCGGGCGTGCTGGTGTTCGGCTCCGCCATTCTGTATGTGGTCTGGAGCAACTGGTCGTGGCATTCCGAGGCGGAATCGGTCGACAATCCACGCACCATGGTCGCCCACCTGGCGCGCAAGCTCGAGAAAGACCCCAATGACCTCAAGGGCTGGCTGATGCTCGGGCAGTCTTACGCGGTGCTGGAGGAGTACCCGCTCGCCGCCAGAGCGTACCAACGCGCTGATCGCATCGCTGGCGGCAAGAGCGCGGATGCGCTCGTGGGTGAAGCTGAGGCCCTGGTCCTGGGTGATGCCTCGGAGATCGATGGCCGGGCAGGGCGGCTCGTCGAGCAGGCGCTCGTCATCAATCCGAACTCCGGCAAGGCTTTGTTCTATGGTGCGGCCGCCGCGGAGCGACGGGGAGATTTGCCCACAGCGCGCGACCGCTTCACGCGCTTGCTCGCGCAGAACCCGCCTGCAAATGTACGGCCAATCATCGAGCAGCAGATCACCGCGATCGATCAGGCGATCGCGCAAAAGGGCGGCGGAGCAGCGGGACCCTCCAGCTCACCCGCACCAGCAGGGGGAAATCAGGCCGCGGCTGTGGCGGATTCCGGAACTACGCCAGCTGTGCGCATCCACGTGACACTCGCTCCGAAGCTGGCCGGCTCGGCTTCCGATACCACACCTCTTTTTGTGTTCGTGCGCGATCCGCGGCAGCCGGGGCCGCCCCTGGCCGTCAAGCGCCTCTCCAGCCACTTCCCGCAGACCGTGGAGCTCACTCAGCATGACTCGATGGTCCCTGGGCGGATGTTTTCCGCGGGGCAGAAGGTGCAGGTCGTAGCGAGAATCGCGCGCTCCGGCAATCCGCTGGCCGGCAGCGGCGATCCTTTCGGCGAAACCCCTTACCTGGTCGGTCACGACGGACTGGTGAACGTCGTCATCGATCGACTCACCCCTTGAGCGGTCCGGGGGAGCGCCAGTGACGGGCAGCACTTCGATCGCCGCCGCGGATTCGCTGCGCTTCCTGTCGGCGCCGGCACTTTTGCCCGCCTATCTGAAGATTCTCCTGTCGCGCAAGCCGAGGCTGGCCTCCGGGAGGATTCCGCGCATCGAGGCTGCGCTGTCGGACTTCCGGATCGATCGCCGCAAGCTGGCGCGCTACGAGCAGGTGTGTGGAGAGCCGTCCTCCGAGCAGCTGCCGATCGCCTTCCCGCACGTGCTGGCGACTCCGCTGCATCTGGCAATGCTGGCGTCGGACGCATTTCCATTGAACCTCTTCGGCTGCGTGCACGTGCGCAACCGCATCGTGCAGAAGCGTCCGCTGCGCCTGGATGACACCGGGGAGATACGGGCCTACATCGAGCCCGATGGCGTCACTCTTCGCGGCCAGGAGCTGCGTTTGCAGACGGAGTTGCGGGTAGGAGGCGAGAGCGTCTGGGCGGAGACCTCCACATTGCTGTGCCGCATGGCCCAACCCCAACGACCTTCGGGGCCGCCGGCGCGTGACTTCACGCAGCCGCCGCAGGAGAACCTCCGCACCGAGGTTTTTACGATTCCCAGCACGGCCGGGCGGCGCTACGCGCGCGTGTCCGGTGACTTCAATCCCATCCACATGGCTGATGTCTTCGCCCGCATGTTCGGCTTCAAGCGCGCCATCGCCCATGGCATGTGGACTCTGGCGCGATGCGCTGCATCCATCGGCGCGGCAGCCTTTGCCGCGCCCTGCACGATGGATGTGGCTTTCAAGCTGCCCATCTCCTTTCCGGCCGAGGTGGCCCTGGAGAGTTGGTCGGGAGAGGGCGCCACCGGCTTCGCCCTGCGCGATGCCAACGGCGCACGCCGGGCACACCTGCTCGGGAAAATCACGCCCCTTTGAGCAAGAGCGGGCGTGCTGTCCCGCAAGAAGTCCCTCCGTAACGTTGCAGGCTGCGGCCGGCATGGCTCTTGCTGGGCTCCAGTGGCTCGCGGGCGGTCGTCCGCGTTCGCGGTTACTAGGTCGCACATCGCTTGCTGCCACTGTAGTTGCTCGCGGGCCAACGTTGAATGACACCGGAGGAGACTCGTAATGGCTCAAGCACCAACGCAGGACGGACGTACCTCGAATCGAGGTTTCGCCTCGATGAACGCAGAGCGGCAGCGCCAGATCGCAAGCATGGGCGGCAAGGCGGTTCCGGATGAGAAGCGCAGCTTCTCGCAGAATCGGCGCCTCGCAGCGGAAGCCGGCCGCAAGGGCGGACAGAGCGTTCCAGGCTCAAAACGCAGCTTTTCGCAGAATCGGGAGCTGGCGGCGGTCGCCGGCCGCAAGGGCGGACAGAGCGTCCCGGATGAGAAACGCAGCTTTTCGCAGAACCCGGAGCTGGCAGCCGAGGCCGGCCGCAAGGGAGGACAGGCCAGTCACGGTGGCAGCGGTTCCGAAAGTGCCGGGCGGCCGGCCGGGGGACAGTCCTCCGAGGGGTGACCCCGGACCCGCTGGCCTCAATGGGCTGCCCGGACGCGGCCTGCATGCATGACGGACCAGGGTGACGCAGGCGGACATCGGTCCGCCTCGCCCCATTGCAAAGTTTTCCCTCCCGTTTGAAGAACTTTCCATTGGGAGGGGCCGCCTGTTTGGGCCCCCGTGTCGGACACGGGCAAAAAACGCTCATTTCGCGCGCCGCCCGCCCGCCTCTTGGTCGCGCCCGTTGATCGCCCGTACATCGCCTGAGGGCGCTCGGCAAGTCTTGTTGTGCGCGACTGGGTTGCTTCATAGTCCGCGCCCCTTTGGCTGTGCCCCGTAGACCCATGTCCACGATCGAAGCGCGCCTTGCCGGCGAGCTGGCCGTCAGGCCACAACAGATTTCAGCGGTGATAGCACTGCTGGATGCGGGCAGCACCGTCCCGTTCATCGCGCGCTACCGCAAGGAAGCCACCGGGGGTCTGGATGATGTGCAGCTGCGTACGCTGGAGGAACGCCTGGGATACCTGCGTGAGCTCGAGGAGCGGCGCGACGCGATTCTCGCGAGCATCACCGAGCAGGGGAAGCTGACGCCGGAGCTCAAAGCACGCATCGACGCCGCCGACACCAAGCAGCGCCTGGAGGACCTGTACCTTCCTTACAAGCCCAAAAGGCGCACGAAGGCACAGATTGCCCGTGAGGCCGGCCTCGCCGCGCTGGCCGAGAGTCTGCTGGCGAACCCGGCGCTGGATCCCGAGCGGGAGGCGGCCCGCTTCGTCAAGGCGCCCTTCCAGACACCGGAGGGCGACAATCCTGGAGTCCCGGACGTCAAAGCGGCGCTCGAGGGTGCACGCCATATCCTCATGGAGAAGCTCGCCGAAGAGGCCGAGCTGCTGGGTGCTCTGCGCGAAGAGCTACGCACGCGAGCGTTGATGGTATCGAAGGTAGTGGAAGGTAAGGAGGAGGCCGGCGCCAAGTTTCGCGATTACTTCGACTACAGCGAGCCCATCGCCTCGGTCCCTTCGCATCGCGCCCTCGCCCTGTTTCGCGGCCGCAAGGAAGAAGTGCTGCACCTCGCACTACAGCTGCCGGAGGATATCGAGCAAGCGCAGGGGAGCGGCGGGGCATCCGGACGATTGCAGAGCGCGGCGTCGCCCGCCTTCAACGCCTGCGAGCGCAAGATCGCGCTGCGCTTCCAGATCTCCGACCGCGGCCGGGCGGCGGATCGCTGGCTGCTGCAGACAGTCAGGTCCACGTGGCATGTGAAGCTGGCATGGCAGCTCGAGGGCGAGTTGTTCACCGCGCTGCGCGAGCGGGCTGAAGAGGAAGCGATCCGTGTGTTCGCGAGCAACCTGCACGATCTGCTGCTGGCAGCGCCCGCTGGGCCCCGGGCCACCCTGGGCCTCGATCCCGGCCTGCGCACGGGCGTCAAGGTGGCGGTCGTCGACAGGACCGGCAAGCTTCTGGACACGGCGACCGTATACCCGCACGCACCGCGCAATGATTGGGATGGAGCGCTGCGTGAGTTGGCCGGCCTCGTGCTCAAGCACCGTGTCGATCTCATCAGCATCGGCAATGGCACCGCCTCGCGGGAGACTGACAGACTGGCCGCGGAGCTCATCCGTAAGCTCTCCGACACGAAGCTCACGAGGATCGTCGTCTCCGAGGCAGGCGCCTCCGTCTATTCGGCCTCCGAGCTCGCCTCCCGCGAATTCCCCAACGTCGATGTCAGCCTGCGCGGCGCAATCTCGATCGCCCGGCGCCTGCAGGACCCCTTGGCGGAGCTGGTCAAGATCGATCCGAAGTCCATCGGCGTGGGCCAATACCAGCACGATGTCAGCCAGACGCGCCTGGCGCGCTCCCTGGATGCGGTCGTCGAGGATTGCGTCAACGCGGTCGGTGTGGACGTCAATATCGCTTCGGCGGCCTTGCTGGCGCGAGTCTCGGGCCTCTCGGCATCACTGGCCGAATCGATCGTGCGCCACCGGGATGAGCATGGCGCCTTTGCGAGCCGCGAAGCGCTCAAGAAGGTCCCGCGCCTGGGTGCCAAGACTTTCGAGCAGTCGGCCGGCTTTCTGCGCATCCTCGCCGGGACCCAGCCGCTGGATCAGTCCGCCGTTCATCCGGAGGCGTACCCGATCGTCGAGCGCATCCTCCGGGATCTGGGTCGCCCGCTTGCGCAGGTCATGGGCGATGAGAAGGTGCTGCGCGGCGTCAACGCTGGCGACTACACGAACGAGCAATTCGGCTTGCCCAC
>CAZLYG010000344.1:0-6135 GCA_964563075.1 uncultured Steroidobacteraceae bacterium
AACCACCTGGAGCTCTCCCGAGGCGATCGTTTCGAGCACGCTGCGCCGTGTGCGCGCAGGCTGTGAGCCGGACGCCAGACCGACAGTCAGGCCCAGAGGCTGCAGCCACTTGCGAAAGTTGTTGTAGTGCTGCTCGGCGAGCAGCTCTGTGGGCGCCATCAGCGCCACCTGCAGGCCGGATCCGGCAGCACGCGCCGCGGCCGCAGCCGCGACGATAGTCTTGCCGCAACCGACGTCGCCCTGGAGCAACCGGACCATCGGGCGGGTGCCGCTGAGATCCGCATCGATCTCTTTCAGTACACGCGCCTGTGCACGGGTGAGTGCGAAGGGAAGCGAAGCCAGAAACCCGGGCTCGAGGTGCTTGCCATCCTCCAGAGGCCAGGCGGGGTCCGTTTTCACCGCTTGCTTCAGCAGCTTCAGACTCACGTGATGCGCCAACAACTCCTCGAAGGCGAGGCGGCGCTGAGCCGGGTGGCGGCCGGAGTCGAGATCCGGAAGGCGGGCTTCCCGAGGCGGCCGATGCACGTAAGTGAGCGCGTCCTTCAGCGACGGAAGGCCCAGTGGCTGAATGAGGCGGGGCGGAATCCAGTCGCGCACGGCAGCAGTGTCTACCTCGTTGAGCGCTTGGGTGATGAGCGCGCGCAGGCGACCCTGAGGTACGCCCTCAGTCAGCGGATAGATGGGCGTGAGCGTCTCCTCCAAGGACTCCGTTTCACGCTCGAGAACGCGACGATACTCGGGATGGACGATTTCCAATCCCTGCGGTCCCCGCCGGATCTCTCCAAAGCAGCGGATGCGAGTGCCGCGAGCGAGGCCGTTCTGCTGCGCACCCGAGAAATAGAAGAAGCGCAGGGTGAGGAATCCCGATCCGTCCGAGATCCTGCACAACATCTGACGGCGGCGACGGTACACCACCTCCGTGAGCAGCACCTCGCCCTCGACGCTCGTGCGCTCTCCGGGTGAGAGCGTTCCGATAGGCGCTATGTGCGTGCGGTCTTCATAGCGGGAAGGCAGAACGAACAGCAGGTCCTGAACCTGGGAGACACCCAGCCGCCGCAGCTTCTCTGCGAGCACCGAGCCTACGCCGCGCATGGCCGTGACCGGCCTCTGCTCGGCCGCGCTCATGCGAGCGGCTGGTTCAGGCAAGGTAGAGGATGCACTCGATTTCGACACGGGCGCCCCGCGGCAACTGGGCCACACCGATCGCTGCCCGGGCCGGATAGGGCTGTGTGCAATACGTCGCCATGATCTCGTTCACCCGGGCGAAATGCGTCAGATCCGTCAGAAACACATTCACCTTGACGGCGTTGGCCAGGCTGCCGCCCGCGGCTTCCGCAACGGCCTCGAGGTTGTCGAACACGCGGCGGATCTCCGCGTCGATGTCTCCGGTGACCATCTGCATCGTCTTTGGATCCAGCGGGATCTGCCCGGAGAGATAGACCGTGTCGCCGGCGCGGACGGCCTGCGAGTAGGGGCCAATGGCCTGCGGGGCCTGTGCGGTGTGAATGATTTCCTGGGTCATGGTTGGTTATTTCTCCGGCTCGTCAGTCTCGTCCGTATCTTCGCCGCGCTCTTCGCGCTTATGCGCGGCGATGGATCGTGCCACACGCACGATGTCGGGCATGCGGTGAATGACGCGAACGATGCGGGCGAGGTGTTTGCGATCCCGGACCTTCAGCTCGAACGTCAGCACTGACGTATCGCTGTCGTGCTCGTCGATCGCGACGTGGTCGATGCTGGAGTCGGTGCTCGCGATCGCAGCGGCGACCGCCGCGAGCACGCCAGTGCGATTGACGACGTAGATCCGAATTTCGGAGCTGAACAAGCGGTCAGGGGCAGTCTGCCAGCTCACGGGCAGCCACTTCTCGGGATGTTTCCGGTAGTCCTCCACGTTCACGCAGTTCTCGCGGTGGATAACGACACCGCGGCCCGCGGACAGGAAGGCGAAGATCGGATCGTACGGAATCGGGAAGCAGCAGCGTGCGTAGGTCACGAGCAGCCCCTCGGTTCCGGCGATTGCCAGTGGCGCCGGCGTGCCGGAGCCGTTCTCGGACTTGCTCACCGGCACCAGCCGGCTGGCAACGAGGGGGGCCAGTCGCTCGCCCAGGCCGATTTTCTCGTACAGCTCGTCCAGGTCCTTCATCCCCAGCTCACCGAGCGCCGAGCGCTGCGACTCCGGGCTCACATCATCCAGCGACAGGCGGAACTCGCCCAACGCCTGGTTGAGCAGCCGCTGCCCAAGGGCAATCGCCTCCGTACGACGCAGGCTCTTCAGGTAGTGCCGGATGGCGCTGCGCGCCTTGGCGGTGACCACGAAGTTCACCCAGGAGGGATTGGGCATCGCGCCTTTGGCCGTGATGATCTCGATCGTCTGGCCATTGCGCACGACCGTTCGCAAGGGGGTCAGACGCCGGTCCACCTTGGCCGCGACGCACCGATTGCCGATGTCCGTGTGTACCGCATAAGCGAAGTCGACGACGGTGGCCCCGCTTGGGAGCCGCAGGATCGTCCCCTTGGGGGTGAACACGTAGACCTTGTCGGGAAACAGATCGACCTTGACGCTCTCCAGGAACTCCTCCGACGAGCCGTCTTCCTGCAGCTCGACGAGATTGGAGAGCCACTCACGCGCGCGTTGCTGCTGAGGCATCGAGCCCGCGTCCGCGCCGGTCTTGTACTTCCAGTGCGCAGCGATGCCGGATTCCGCGACGCTGTCCATGTCGTGCGTCCGGATCTGCGCCTCGATGGGCACACCGTTGGGTCCGAACAGGGTCGTATGCAGCGATTGATAGCCATTCACGCGCGGAATGGCGATGTAGTCCTTGAAGCGTCCGGGCATCGGTTTGTACACGGAATGCACGATGCCGAGCGCGCGGTAGCAGGTATCGGGCTTGTCCACGATGATCCGCAGACCATAGACGTCGACGATCTCGCTGAGCAGCGCACGCTTGCGCCGCATCTTCTTGTAGATGCTGTAGAGGTGCTTCTCACGAGTCTCCACCCGTGCGGCGATATCGTTCTTGAGCAGCGCCGCTTTCAGCTGCTGCTCGATTTTCTTGAGGAACTCCTTTTGATTGCCGCGCGCCTTCTTCAGGGCGCGCTCCAGGATGTGATAGCGCCGCGGATAGAGCGCCTTGAAGCCCAGATCCTCGAGCTCCAGCTTCATGCTGTACAGGCCGAGGCGCTCGGCAATGGGCGCGTAGATCTCCAGAGTCTCGCGGGCGATCGCACGACGCCGTGGCGCGGCCATGGCCTCGATCGTCCGCATGTTGTGCGTGCGATCCGCCAGCTTGACGAGGATGACCCGCAGGTCACGCGTCATGGCCAGGAGCATCTTGCGGAACGACTCGGCCTGCGCCTCCTCGCGGCTCTTGAATTTGATCTGGTCCAGCTTGGTGACGCTGTCGACCAGCTCCGCTACATCGGCCCCGAAGGTCTCGGCGAGCTGATTCTTGGGCGTCGGGGTGTCCTCGATGACGTCGTGCAGGATCGCCGCGACGATCGTATCGGGATCCAGATGCAGGTCGGCGAGGATGGCGGCGGCGGCGACCGGGTGTGCGATGTAGGGCTCACCCGAGAGCCGTTTTTGTCCCTTGTGCGCGGAGGCGCCGAACTCCGCGGCTTCGCGGATACGGCTCACTTGCTCGGGCGGGAGATAGCCCTCCACCGTGGCCAGCAGCTCTTTGAGGCCCGGTGTGCGCCTTCCACCGGGGAGCAAGCCCAGCAGCGAAGACGCGTAGTCCATGGGAGAGGCGCTTGGGGTCAGTCTCCGAGGCCGAATTGCGGCGCGCGGAAGGTCGATTGGGCATCGATCTCGGGCATCGCGGCCTCGGGTGCAGGCTCCGGCTCGCGCAGCATCTCGGCGGTGACGTTTCCCGCCGCTATTTCGCGCAGTGCCACCACGGTCGGCTTGTCGTTTTCCCAGGGCACGGTTGGCTCGGCGCCATTGGCGAGCCGGCGCGCGCGCTGCGCAGCCAACAGCACGAGCTGGAACAGGTTATCGACGTTGCTGAGACAGTCTTCGACAGTGATTCTGGCCATGGTGGAGCTTTTCCCGCGCCATCTGGGCGCGATCGGTCCGCCACTATAAGCGAAACCCCACGAGGCTTTCCAGCAGGGGCCTCAGTTGGGGGCGCCGGGCCGCAAGATCCTCGCCCCGGCCTTCAACGATACGCACGAGATCCTGGACCGCCCTGTCGAAATCATCGTTCACGACCACGTAGTCGAATTCGTTCCAGTGCGACATGTCCCCGACCGCATCTGCGAGCCGGCGCTCGATGACGGCGTCCGAGTCCGTCTGACGCCGCCGCAAGCGGTCCTCCAGCGCTGCCCGCGAAGGGGGCAGGATGAAAATGGTGCGGCACGCCGGCAAAGCTGAGCGCACTTGCCGGGCACCCTGCCAGTCGATCTCGAGGACGACATTGTGGCCCTGCGCCAACTGGGCTTCGACGGGCTCGCGCGCGGTGCCGTAGAGGTTGTCGAACACGCGCGCGTGCTCCAGGAACTCACCGTTCTGCACCAGTTGCTGGAACTGAGGCACGCTCACGAAGTAATACTCCCGGCCGGGCTGCTCGGTCGGGCGCTGTGCCCGGGTAGTGTGGGAAATCGACACGTGCAGCTCGGGCTTGCGCTCGAGCAAGGCTTTGACGAGCGAGGTCTTGCCGGCGCCGGAAGGCGCGGCGATGACGAAAAGCTTGCCCCGCTGGGGGCTGGCCCGTTCCGGGCTGCCTGAGTACATGTCGGTGAGCGATTCTAAATGAGACCGCGGCTGCGGAGGCGCTACCGCTTCACAGTGAGCCGAGTCTCAGCCGGTCCAGATACTCCCGGACCGCTTCGCGGTGCCCCTCGCTGCTGGTCACGGTCGTGCCACCGGCGAGTACCAGGATGAAATCGCCCCGGGGAGTGCGGCTCACTTCCCTGACGTGGTTCATGTTGGCAATGCAGGAGCGGCTGATGCGCAGCATCGCCTCCGATTGCAGCGACTTTTCGGCCTGTTGCAGCGTGCTGCGGGCGAGGTAGGTCTCGCGGCCAACGGTCAGCCGGACGTAATTGCGGTCCGCTTCGAGCAATTCCACCTGCGCCGCATCCAGCATGTGCATCCTGCCGCCCGCTTCCGCAAGCAATCGCGGCCGCGCCTCCGCGACCGGCCGGACACGTTGCTCCAGCTGGGCGAGCACGGCCGCCAGTGCGGAGCTGCGCCCCGTCAGGCTCTCTGCTTCGCGGCGGCGCCGCACGCGCTCGAGCGTCTTGCAGAACCGATCGTCGTCGAACGGCTTCAGCAGGTAGTCGACCGCGCTCACCTCGAATGCTTCCAGCGCGTATTGGTCATACGCGGTCACGAACACGATGAGGGGCAATGTTTGCGGATCCAGCGCGCGCGCCAGCGAGAGTCCGCTCATCGAGTCGATCTGAATGTCCAGGAACAGGACATGGGGCGGTTGTGCGCGGATCGCTTCCAGGGCGCTGCGGCTGTCGCCGTATTCACCCACGACCCGCAAGTCCGGCTCGCGCGCGCAACACTCGCGCAGCGTGCGACGCGCGGTGGGCTCGTCATCGACAATCACGACGTCCATCTATATTGACGATCAGGCGGTCAGTGTGTGGCGCACTGTCTCACTACGTGGCTCGTGCCTGTCGTGCAGCTTGGGCATACGGATCTCGGCTATCCAGATGCATGGCTCTAGTTCCCCCGACCGAAAGACTGCCCGTTCACCGAACTGCACGGCAAGTCTCTCCCGCACGTTCCGCAACCCGATTCCCTCTCGGCCCACCACGGCATCGGGCGCGACTGTGTTGACCACTCGCAGAGTCAGCGTTTCGCCCTCAGCGGAGACCTCCACGCGAATGACCACCGGGCCGGTATGATCGGCCAGCCCGTGAACCACCGCATTCTCCACCAGCGGCTGCAGAATCAGGCTGGGTACCCATAGCTCGGGCAGATGCTCGATGCCGGCGATCCACACGGCCAGACGGTCTGCGAACCGCTTCTGCTGCAACTCCAGATACAGCCGGACGAACTGCAACTCATCGCCGAGCCGTGAGAACTCGCTCTCGCCTGCGCTCAGGAGCCGCCGCAGCAGATCCCCGAGCTGCACCACCATCGATTGCGCGGAAGCCGGATCCCAGGCGATCTGACCG
>CAZLYG010000345.1:0-1178 GCA_964563075.1 uncultured Steroidobacteraceae bacterium
CGCCGTGCCCATCGTGTTGCAGTAGCCTGTGGAGGGCGCAGACGTGGCCGCGAGCTCCACGAACCCGTCGTAGTCGATCTGCCCGGTCGCCAGCAGCTCGCGTGCTCTCCAGATGATGGTGCCTGACCCGGTGCGCTCGCCTTTGTGCCAGCCATTGAGCATGGGTCCGACCGAGAGGGCGATCGCGGGGATGTCGACGGTCGCTGCCGCCATCAGGCAGGCAGGTGTCGTTTTGTCGCAGCCGATCGTGAGGACGACGCCGTCGAGCGGATACCCATACAGCACCTCCACGAGTCCGAGGTACGCGAGGTTGCGGTCGAGGCTCGCGGTTGGACGTTTGCCGGTCTCCTGGATGGGATGCACGGGGAATTCGATGGCAATACCGCCGGCCTCGCGTATTCCTTCGCGCACACGCTGCGCGAGCTGCAGGTGATGGCGGTTGCAAGGGGACAGATCCGAGCCCGTTTGCGCAATACCGATGATGGGCTTGCCGGAACGCAGCTCATCCAGAGTCAGGCCATAGTTAAGGTAGCGCTCCAGGTACAACGCCGTGAGGTCCGGATGCTCCGGGTTGTCGAACCATGCGCGCGAGCGCAGGCGGCGGACGGCTCCGGAGTCAGGTTGCGTTCCGGCTGGATTCTGGGGCCCGCTCATTTCTTCGTTCCTCGTCTCTTGCGTGTGGATTCAATGCGCCGCACACCGATGTCGATGACTTTCAACATCGCCGCCGCGGCGGCTGCTTCGTCCCGCGCCTCGATGGCATCGACAATGGCAGCGTGACTGTTTGATGTGATCTCGTGGTCGCTGGCGTCGTCGACGGGCGAGCTCATGGAGAAGGAAGCCACCAGTGCGGCCTCGATGACGCTGGCGATGGCGCGCATGAGAGGGTTTCCCGAAGCAGAACCGATCGCCAGATGAAATTCCAAATCCACTTCCGCGAAGCTCTGGCGAGTGTGCGTACTGGCGCTCATACGCGCGACATGAGCTCGCAACTTTGCGACGTCGGCAGACGTGCGCCGCCGGGCCGCAAGGGCTGCAGCCGCAGGCTCTACAGCGCGGCGGATCTCGGTGAGATTCTGCAGGAAGCCATCATCCAGTCCGATACGCACTCGCCATGCCAGCACGTCTGCGTCAAACAGATTCCAGTTCACCGGATCGAGCACGCGCGTACCGACGCG
>CAZLYG010000345.1:1188-4185 GCA_964563075.1 uncultured Steroidobacteraceae bacterium
GTCTTCGACATGACCAGGCCCTTCGCAGCCAGCGTCTTCATGACCTCGCGCATGACCGTACGCGACACCTGAAAGCGCTCGATCAGAGCGGGCTCGGGCGGCATGTTGGTGTCCGGCTTGTGGATGCCCTTGAGGATCTCGGTCGCAAGCACGGCCACGATCTGATCGTGACTGGACATCGCCCGCTCGACGGCCAAGCGGCTCAGGCGCGGAATGGAGCTCATGGCCGCGGATTATAATATGATTATATACACAGCGAAAAGCGCAGCCCCGCTGAACGCCGCGGCGGCGCTGAGCTAAGATACGGCGAATGAGCGAGTCGCAGCCCGTGATCGTCTCCCTCTCGCACGGAGTGTGCGAGGTGCGCCTCAATCGGCCGGACAAGCGCAACGCCATCACCCTCGAGATGTACCGGGCGTTGAGCGGTGCGGTTCACGCGGCCAACGTCGACGATGGCGTGCGCGTCATCCTGTTCTGTGGCGAGGGTGCCAGCTTCAGCGCAGGCAACGATCTGAACGATTTTCTGCACGGGCCGTCCCTGGGCGAGGATCACGATGCCGCCCGTTTCATTCGCATACTCCCGGCCGTTCGCAAAGTGATGATGGCCGCCGTGCACGGCGCTGCCGTCGGCATCGGTGCGACGCTGCTGTTGCATTGCGACCTGGTCGTTGCAGCTCGCAGTGCGCGCCTTTCGATGCCCTTCGTGAAGCTGGGTCTCGTCCCGGAGGCCGCCAGCTCGCTGTTGTTACCCCACCTGGTGGGCTATCAGCGTGCCGCGGAGATGTTGCTCCTGGGCGAGCCGATCGAGGCCACACGAGCTTTCGAGATCGGGATGGTGAACCGAGTAGTGGATGATGCGGTGTTGATGCAGGAGGCGCGGGCACTGGCGCGCAAGGTCGCCGCGCAACCCGAAGGCGCTCTACTGGCGACGCGTCGACTGCTGCACGGCGCATCCACGACTGTGCTGGGGCGAGTGGAGGAGGAACTGGAAGCCTTTCGCGAGCGGCTGGGCTCCGCGGAGTTCCGGGCAGCGGTGCAGGATTTTCTCAACAATCCCGGAAGGGATCGCCGGGAAGGGAACGTCGGCCACCGGCGCGGCGGATAGGCGAGCGCATGCCCGTCTACAGCCTTGACGGACTCGTTCCGGTCGTCGATTCGACTTCCTTCGTCCATCCGATGGCCACCCTGATCGGCGATGTCATCGTCGGGCCACATTGCTATATCGGTCCCGGGGCCGCGCTGCGCGGCGACTTCGGTCGCATCGTGGTGGGAGCCGGCAGCAACGTGCAGGATAACTGCGTGCTGCACACCTTTCCTGCCAGGGAGGTCGTTCTTGAAGAAGAATCCCACATCGGGCATGCAGCGGTTCTGCATGGCTGTGTGATACGGCGCGGCGCTCTTGTGGGGATCAACGCGGTCGTGATGGACGATGTCATCGTCGGCGAGCAGGCGCTGGTCGGGGCAAGCAGCTTCCTGCGGGCCGGGTTCGTGGTACCCCCTCGAACGCTGGTCCTGGGATCGCCGGCCCGCATCGTTCGTGAGCTCACGGCACAGGAGTTGGAGTGGAAAGCCCGCGGCACACGTGGGTATCAGGAACTGACCCGGCGCTGCCTGAGCACGCTGAGCGAGTGCGAACCGCTGCGTTCCCGTGAGGCTCAGCGGGCCAGTTTCGCCCCCAGTGCGATAACACCGCTCAACACGCTGGATCGTGAGCGATGATCGCGATGCAACAGAGGGCCCCCCGCGCCAGGGCTGCCCGGCAAGGAGTGCGGTGGCTGGGCGGTGTATGAGATAGTCGCTCGTCGTGGACTCACTTTCGAAGCCGGTGATGAAACGTCCCACACGCGCAAGCGAGAGCGGATCGGCTAACGCCTTGCGGCCGGGGCGGCCCCGCAGCAAGCGTTCCGAGGATGCCATCATCAGTGCCACTACCCAGCTGTTGACGCATGAGGGGTACGCGCGGCTCACCCTGAGCAAAGTGGCAGCGCAGGCGCGGGCGAGCAAGTCGACCATCTACCGGCGCTGGCCGACGAAAGAGCACCTCGTGATCGAGGCTTTCAACCGCTGGCCTCCGCTCGTGCCGCGCGATCGGGGCGATCTGCTGTCGGATCTGCTCGATCTGTACCGCCAATCGCTGCGGATTCTGTATCGACCGCCGGCGAACGCCATCATGCCTACCCTGATTGCCGAGCGCGCGCGCAACCCCGCGCTCGCGGCTGTATTCGATCCGGTCATGCAGCGTCGCCGGGAGCCCGTGCGTGTCGTGTTGAATCGAGCGATCGAACGAAAGGAACTGCCACGGGAAACCGACGTGGAACTGGCAGTGGATGCGCTGATGGGCGCCGCTTATTTGCGCATGTACTTCATTTCCGGCGACCTGACAGTGAAGGGGATGCGCAAGATGTTTGCGATGCTGCTGCGTGGCTTTGGCGCGCGGGGGCACGCATCCTGAACAGCAGCGCAGTGTTCTGGAAACGGCGCAAGACACTCGGCGCCTCGCTACATCCGGACCCGAGTCGCCGCCTGCGACGCACGTTGAGCTGGCCGCACCTGGTGGCGCTGGGGGTGGGGGCGATCGTCGGAACCGGAATCTATACGCTCATCGGAATCGGCGCAGGCATGGCGGGCCCGGCAGTCATTGTGTCGTTCGTCATCGCTGGTGTCGTCTGCGCGTGTGCGGCGTTAGCTTACGCGGAGATGGCGTCGCTGATGCCGGCAGCCGGCAGCGCTTATACCTACACGTACTCCGTCGGAGGGGAACTGCTCGCCTGGATCGTAGGTTGGAGCTTGATCCTGGAGTACTCCGTCGTCTGCAGTGCGGTGGCGGTGGGGTGGTCAGGTTATGCCGCCGGCTTCCTGCAGTCCGCCGGCGCGCACATTCCCGGCGCCCTGCTGTCGGGGGCGTTTGCCGGTGGCGCCGTGAATGTGCCGGCAATCAATCTGAGGCAATACGAGATTTTGGAGAGCCTGTCAGGGCGCAAGAGTAGTCTGACGAAG
>CAZLYG010000345.1:4195-6071 GCA_964563075.1 uncultured Steroidobacteraceae bacterium
GAATGTGCCGGCAATCGTGATCATCTTCGCCGTGGCCGGCATGCTCATGGCCGGAATTCGCGAGAGTGCTGCGGTCAACACCGTGCTCGTGCTCGTGAAGATCCTGGCGCTTCTGGTATTCATCGCGATCGGCCTGGCCGCGTTCAAGTCTGGAAACCTCTCGCCTTTCATGCCCTACGGCTTCGCTGCGCAGGGCGAGGGTGCGGATACGCGCGGCGTCATGGCGGCGGCGGCCATCATTTTCTTTGCCTTCTACGGGTTCGACGCTGTCTCGACTGCTGCGGAAGAGGCGCACAATCCTGCGCGTGACGTGAGACTCGGGATCATCGGCTCCATGGTCGCTTGCACGCTGCTTTACATGGCTGTCGCAGCGGCTGCTCTGGGAGCCATGCCGTTCACGCAGTTTGCCCGGAGTCCGGAGCCGCTGGCGCACATCCTGCGCGCGCTGGGGCATCCCCTGGCTGCCACGGTCATCGGAGCCGCCGCCGTCATTGCGTTGCCAACCGTGATCCTGGCATTCATGTACGGGCAGAGCCGGATCTTCTTCGTCATGGCACGGGACGGCTTGCTTCCGGAGCGGCTCGGTCACGTCAACGCGCGAACCGGAACCCCCGTAGCCATGACGCTATTCACCGCGATCGTGGTCGCAGTCGTCGCTGGCCTGTTTCCGCTTGCCGACATTGCTGCTGTCGCCAACGCCGGTACCCTGTGCGCTTTCGTTGCCGTTTCCCTGTGCATGCTCGTCCTCAGGGTTCGTGAGCCCGGGTTGACGCGGGCCTTCAGGGCGCCGCTGGCCTGGCTGCTCGGGCCGCTTGCGATTGCCGGCTGCCTGTACCTGTTCATGAACCTGCAGTTGCGGACGCGCGCCTATTTCTTCATCTGGAACGCCATAGGGATCGCGGTGTACTTCCTGTACAGCGTGCGCAACAGCCAGCTCGCGCGCGGTCAGGCTTGAGGGCGCGGTCGGTGGCCGTGTGGCCGGCAGCGATGGCCGGCACCTCGCCTCAATCGACGTTCATCAGTCCGCGGCCGAGGATTTCATCGCGCACCTCTGTGATCTCCTTGGCGCGCGAGTAGCGTGCGCCCTCACAGCGGTCGATACGCGGACAGCGGGTGCTACGTGCGCAGATGATTCGCGCCGGCTGAAGCAGGGCATCCTCGATCCACGAGATGTTGAGCACGCTCGCCACGGCACTGAGGACCTGGACGGCCGCTTTGGGAATGCGCGCCTCGCCCCGGTGTCGCAGGCACTCTGCATAGATCGACTCGATGAGCGGGCGCGTCTCCACTGCGTTGGAGTCGAGCGCGGGTGCAAGATCGACTCCTACCGACAGAACGTGGGGATTACCTGCCATGTCACGCACTCGAAGGGAATGACAACAATACAGCAGTGAGCGGTCACCGTCCCGCAGCACGGACATCTGCGAGCCGGAATCGCCGCGTTCGCCGTTGATCGTCCTGAACACGGCCCAGTGTGGACACGGATCGCCCACCTGCGCGAGGTTTCCCCAGGGCAGGGGAATGCCGTTGCCGCGGTACACGGCGCGCAGGAATCCCGGCGGGTAGGCGTCGAAGAAATGCCAGTACGGATACGCCGACACGCGCGTCATGCGCCTCATGATGAGGGAAGGCGTCAACTCCAGCTTCATGCCGGCCTGGACCCGGTGCTGGGTGCGGGTCAGAAAGCGGCGGAAGGGAATCCGCGGCGCCAGCAGCGAGCTGGCGAAGAAACTGCACTCGAAATCACGCCACGCCTGGAGCACATCCTGGGCGTTCATGCCCGTGGGAGTGGCTCCCTCCGGGCTGCCTCCCGGTTCCGCGCCGGTCGCGTGGGCGGATCTGATTCCATCGCCGCCGTGCAGCACCTTGTGAGCGA
>CAZLYG010000346.1:0-6033 GCA_964563075.1 uncultured Steroidobacteraceae bacterium
GTCGGTCGTCTTGTAGCTGTCGTAGCTGTTGTCATGATCGAAGAAGCCGGTGGCCACGACCACGCCGCGCTCGGTGTCGATCAGCGCGTAATGGCGCTGCCGCACGCGCTTGTTGATATTGAAGTAGCCCAGCTTGAACTGCGCCTCGCAGCCTTGCGCAAGTGCGGCCGACCCGTAGCTGCCTTTGGTCGTGCTGATGCCGTTCTCGAGACGCTGACAGTCGGGGTCGAACAGGGTGAGAATGTCCCCGTCGTTGCGCGCGATCGTGCTGAAATACCCGTTCGCCACATCGCGCAGGCGCTCACGGCCGCGGCGCTCCTGCGGCGGCAGAACCTGGGAAAATGCCGGGTCGTGCTCCAGCTTGGCGGGATCGCCGAAGGGCGCCGGCAATCCGGGCTTGCGCTCCACGACGGTCTCCACTTCCGTGATCTGGCCGTCGCGGATCTTCAATCGCATGGCGTAGTAAGACGGGTCGCCGTGCTCTTCCACGGTGCCCATCCAGGCGGCGTTGCCAGTATGCACGTCGGCCGCCGTCAGGGCTTTCGGCGCCACACTGCTGATGGTCGCCCAGATGCCCTCGCCGATGGGCATTTCCACATCGTTCTCGGTGAATTTCACACCGGGCGCGAGCGGGATGCGCGACGGGTCCTTGTGCACCAGCGCGTCCATGTAGCGGTGCGTAAAGCCGATCAGGCAATCGTAGTCGCAATCGCTGCGAGCCGCGCTCGCGTGCACTGCGGACGAAGGCGACGATTGCGCATACGCGGCTGCCGCGCACACGCAGGCAAGAGAGGCAGCTATCGCAACGGAGCTCATCGTTCTCATGGGGGATCTCATTGAGGATCTCATGGCGTGTGGCCGCCATCACCGGGCGGAGGACTGAAGGGCTTGCCGGTGACCGGATTCGGATAATGGAACGGTACGATGTATGGCGACGGGTAGGTGAGATAGACGACCGTCGGCAGGCGATCCGGCGGCGGCGGAAAGCTGTCGGGCCGCGTGTTCGGTGTCGCACTCTTCGCCCAGCCCTCGTGCGAGGTGTACATCACGAAGGGCGCGTGGATGTGCGCGATCTTCCAGACCCCGTTCTCCTTGACGTACTCGTTCTCGTAGATGACATCGCCCCAGCCGCCATTGCTCATCACGAACGCCTTCATGCGTTCCTTTGCCGTGCGTCCGTCGGGGCTGATGGTGGTGATCGGCTCGAACTGCATGTGGTTGATCAGCCGTCCCTCGACGGGGTGCTCGGTACCCATGCCGACGCGCAGATATTCCAGCACCCGCTGCTTCCCGACAAACACCCCGCGACCGCCGATCTCGTAGGTCCCGTTATCGGCGAAAAGAGCCGCGATCTCGCTCCAGAGGCCCTTGTCGACGAAATACCCGTAGGTCCGCTGCAGAGTCTCGACTTCATTGGCATCACGGAGGCGCTCGATCCGACGGCCGAGCGCCTCGATGCGCTGCGCATCGCTCGCGGACTGAGCGTCGGCGGCCGCGCAGCTCAGCAGCAGAACGCTCGCGCAGGCACCGGCAACCAAGCGAATGGCTTTCATTTGAGCGCTCACCTTGGACGAATGACAGAGTCTGCGGGCTGCGGATCGGTAACGATCGGCTGGCCGGTAACCGGATGAACGTAGTGAAATGGAGGTATGTACACGCCGGGCAGCGATCGGTAGACCTCGGTCGGCGGCCGGTCCGGGGGTAGCACTGCACTGGGCCCGGCCATCGGAATCGGGCCCTTGTCCCACATCCGGTCATAGTCGGCGAACGCGGTCGTATAGAAGTGCAGCTTGCTGATCTTCCATGTGCCGTGCTCGTTCGTGTATTCGTTCTCGTAGACGCCCAGTCCCCACTCTCCCGAGGTATTCGGGCGGCTCAAGCGCACCACGCTCTCCCATCTTGCCTTGGCGGACTGGCCATCGTTGGCCACGTGGATGACCGGCTGCAACTGCATATAGTTGTTCATCCATCCGCGCTGCGGTCCCGCGGGCCCGAACAGAGCCAGCTGCCGCCGGATGTGCTCCCGGCCCACGTAGACGCCACGCTGACCCGACTCGAAAGTCGCATTGCTCGTGAACAGCTTCGCGACCTCATCCCACTGGTTCTTCTCGAAGTAGTAGCCGTAGATGCCCTGCAGGTTCTCGACCGCGTCGTAGTCGCGAAGCAGCTGAATCTGGTGCTCGTATTCGGCGAGGCGCGGATCGAGGTGGCCGCCGGGCGTGCCGTGCGCGCTCGAATCGCCCGGGTTTGCATAGTGGAAAGGGACCACGTAGCTGTCGGGAAAGCGCTTGTACGGCTGCGACGGCGGCCGGTCCGGGGGAAACGCCTTCGAGGCCGCCGAACGCCCCTCGTCGGAGCTCTCATCCGGCGCTCCGGCGAAATTGAATGTCTGCGCCGCGCCCTGCAGCCGGGCCCATCCCTTCGCGAACGGCGCAACGAAATTCACGTACAGATGCATCGACTGGATCATCCACACGCCGTTGCGCTTCACATACTCGTTCTCGTAGATGCCATCTTCCCAGGCAGCATCCTTCTTGAACTCCCCGAGCAGAGCGAAGTCGCGCCAGCGAGCCTTGGCGGCCAGGCCATCCGCAGCCACATCCACTACGGGCTGGAGTTGGTAGTGCTCGGACAGCCGTCCCCAGGGAAGCCCGATGCCGCCGCCACCGAGATGCTCCAGGTATTGCTGGATTCGCGCGCGGCCGATATAGATACCGTCGGCTCCGAGCTCGATCTTCGCATCCGCCGCAAACAGGTCTGCAGCTTCATTCCACAAGGCGCGATCGATGTAGTAGCCCCATGCGCGCTGGAGCCGCTTGACCGCGCGCGCACCCTCGAGACGATCCACTTCCTTGTCCAGTCTCGCGATCTGAGCGTCGAGCGCAGACGATTGCGTCGCTTGTACCGCGTGAGCTAAATTGCCCGTGGCTGCAAGAGCCAGTCCGCAGACGAGCGCGGCCGCCACTGCAGCGGAAGGGCACCGACGAGCCATAGATGCAAAGAGCCGCCCAGAGGCCGGCGCAAGCGACGCTGACAACCTCATATCCCCCTTCCGCGACAGGATTATCTTTAAAGAACGCCTATCCAGGTCGGCCTCCAAGGGTAACGAGCCGCGGGTCGCCTGCTTGATCGTCGTGGAGACGCGTGTTGACTCAGATAGAAGGTATCACTTCGCCCCACGTCCCGACATTGATCGACCTGCAGGCGGTCGATGAAGCGCAGCGCACCGCCATGTGGATGCGCGCGGCACGCACGTTCTTTCCCGGCCTGTCCGTGCGGGACTTACGCACCACGCCGTCCGCGGGATGGATGCAGGGGTGTCCGCTCGGAGCCGGACAGCTGTGGACGATTCTGTCGCCACCGCTGCACGTGCACTACATTCCCTGCCGTGCCGCTGCGGATGAGACACACAGTCTGCCGCTGCCGGAGTCGTTCTCGGTCATGGTGCAGCTGCAGGGCTCGACCGTAGCCGTGCAGAACGAGCGCACCTGCCGGCTGCGGCCGCGCGATCTGTGCCTGATCGACGGGCTCGCACCCTTCGAGCTCGAGGTCACCGATTCCTTCTCACACCTCATGTTTCTGCAGATTCCCCGGCACATGCTGCTCAGCCGGCATCCTTATCTGGTGCGCCAGACCGCGCAAGTCTTCGATCCGGACGAGGCCGGGACGAGCCTCCTGCGTCAGGTGCTGCTCGACCTGCTCGATTCGACGCCGTTGCTGGAAGATGAGCAGCGGGCGGCGGCGCTGGTCTCCGTGGCCCACATGCTCGGGGTGTTGAAAATTCCCGCGACGCGTTCGAGCGCAGTGAGCTGGCGCGTGCGCTCCGCGCTCGCGTTCATCGAGTCGCGACTCTCCGAACCCACGCTCAGTGCCGACGGCGTAGCGAAGGCGCAGCGCATCAGCCGCCGGCATCTCGATGAGATCTTTCTCAGGTCGTTGGGCACGTCGCTGACCGCACAGATCTGGTTGCGCCGCTTGACTCAGGCCGCGAACGATCTGATCGACCCCCGCCATGCCGGGCGTACGGTCACCGAGATCGCTTTCGCGGCCGGCTTCGAAGACACCGCGCACTTCACGCGCGCATTCAAGCGTCATCATGGCTGTACGCCGCGTGAATGGCGCGGCCGCGCCTCATCCGACAACTCAACGACCGCCTGAGTCGGCCCGAGGCGGGAGGCCGCCCGCTTTGCCCTATTTGGCCACCCCGCTCGTGTTGGAGACGCGGATGATCTGGCCGTCATCGGTGGCCTGAGGCGAATTCTTCGTGGGCGACACGCTCAGCGTGTGCACCCAGCGCAGCTTGCCGTTCACCAGTCGGAAGGTGTGCGAATCGGCCATGCCGGTCTGGCTGTTACCGAAACGGCAGAAGATGTTCACCACACCCATCTCTTCGTCGACCACGTAGTCGCGATTGACGATGTAGAGCACTCCGGCGGGAATGCCGACCTTGCAGGTCGCGTCGGGCTTGTGGTCGCGGTCGGTGTAGGCGCCGCCTTCCAGCCGCGCACACGGGATACCCCAGGGGGGATCACTGAGCTTGTCGGAGAACAGATCGAGATACTCGTTGCCGGCATTGATCAGGCGCTGCGCCGGAATACGCTCACTGGGCGGCAGTGGATGCCAGTCCTCAGTGCTGGAGTGCTGCAGATAGCTGTTCGCGTTGAACAGCCAGTCACCCTTCTCCGTCACCAGGCTGTCGATGGCGGCGATCTTGCCATCCGCCACCGTCAGGCGCGTGCCGATGACGTACTGATGGGGCGCCTTGGCCACGATCACTTCGGAGAAGGTCTTGCAGCGCGCCGTATCCAGAAAGCTGCGCACGTGATCGATGGAGAGAGCGGTATTCCACAGGCCCTTGTCCGCCGCGATGTCGTTCATGTCCTGACGGAACTTGACCTTGTCCGCGAACGTCATCTTGCTGCGATCGCCGGACTTCTGTGCTGCGATATAGCTGTCGACGGCGGCCTGGAGCTCCGGTCGCGTGCAGGCGGCATGGGCCTGAACCGCCACGCCGCACAGAGCCAGCAGACCTGTCATCCACTTGTTCATTGTCGAATCCCCCTGGCGGTTTCCCCCGGAGAGCATTCTATTCGCTTCGCAGGGACGTCGAGAAAGCCGCTTCCGGTGCCACACCGCAGCGTGGCGCTGGTATCGCGCCTACCCGAGCGCAAGCTCGATCAGGCGCGGACCCGGCGTTGCCAATGCGGATCGCAACTCGTCGGCGAAGGCCTCAGCCGTCTCGACCCGGGATGCCTCGACACCCATGCCGCGCGCCAGCTCCGCGAAACGGAGCTCCGGCCGTGCCAGGCCCAGCAGGGCTGCGGCCGCCGGGCCCGCCGGGGCGCCAAGACGCTGCAGCTCATAGTTGAGGATCGCGTACGCGCGGTTGGAGAATACGATCGTCAGGACATCGAGTCGCTCGCGAGCCTGTGTCCAGAGCGCCTGCACGGTATACATCGCACTTCCATCGCCCACGAGGCAGATCGTCTTGCGGCCCGGACATGCCAGGGAGGCGCCAGTGGACAACGGCAAGCCCATTCCCAGCGAGCCGCCGCTGTGTGCCAGCCAATCGTGCGGAGCAGCGCCCTGCAACATTGGCACGAGCGCCAGTCCGGCCGTGACGCTCTCATCGACGATGATGCAGCTTTCGGTCAGCAACGCTGCGAGGACGGCGCCGGCAGTGGCGGGCGTGAGCGCTCCTTTCGGGAGCTCGGGACGGGCCAGGGTCTGTCGCGGGGGCGCCGCATCGCCGGTTCCTACGAGATCGGCCAGCGCCGCCAGTGCAGACACGCCATCGTCCGTGCGTCGCGCAAGCTGCAGTGCCAGCGTGCCCGGCGGCACCAGCTCGCTCGGCTTGTCCGGATAGGCAAAGAAGGCCACCGGAGCATCGGCCTCGATCAGGACCAGCAGATCCGTCCCCTGCAGCTCCTGCAGAACCTGCTCGCCGAAATAGGACAGCCGGCGCACCGGCACCAGGCCGGCGCCCCGCTGCAGGCGGGGAGCGAGAAAGTCACAGTACAGTCGTGCACCCGT
>CAZLYG010000347.1:0-6021 GCA_964563075.1 uncultured Steroidobacteraceae bacterium
GATTGCCAGGGCGGTCGACCGCGCCTTTCCGAACGAAGGCATGTCAGTGTGGCACTCCATCGGCGCCGCAGCGTTCCAGGAAGTCCCGCACATGCATGTGCACGTGCACCCGCGGAGACTGGGCGATGGGTTGTTGCGGGTCTATCCCGACGCGCCCGTCAATGAGGAGCCTGCGGTTCGCGCAACGTACGCGCAGCGGGTGCGTTCGGCACTCGCACGCGAGCAGCTTTAGCAGCTGCTGACTGGTCGATTGTCCGCGCAGATGGCAGGTGCCATTCGCTGGCCGTTGCAGTGACGGCCGAGCTCAAGTCGTTCGTACGCGATCAGCGGATTCCCGGGCCTCCCACGCGCGAGAGCCCTCGGCGGCGTCGCTCCACATAGGCCGCTGACAGTTCGTTCAGACCTGAACCGCTGCTGAACGGCGCGCGGAGGATCCTGCGCGGAGGGCAAAAGTCTCATTCGCGCGATTCATGGTTTTGGCGATTGCGAACGCGAGGGAACTCGAACAAAATCCCTTACAAAGTACAGAGACGTCGCCGATTCACTCGAGCGATGCGATCGATTCCGGGGACGAACGACGCAGGGGTTGCGCCGCACGCGCTGCCCAACAGAGAAATTGTCCCTGCCGCAGGGCCACACTGGGGTTCGGATGAACGATTCGCAGCCGCGTGCCGCCCCGAGCGCCTCCGCTCCCTCTCATGCGCCGGCACGCCTCGAGTGCCACGAGGCTGTGCCATCCGGGCTCGTCGTCAACTGCGTGCGGGCCCTGTCGGGTGAAGAGGCGCTTGTGCGGGTCCTCAAGAGGATACGAACACAGACGGGTACAGGAAGAACGCGGTGATCCAGCTGACCTTTGTTAACGACGACGGTGAGGCCCTTCTCGCCTTCGCGGCACCCTTCTTCCGAATCACAGGTTCGGCCGTGTGGACCGTACGGGGAGACGGGTACATCGCGAGGCTGACCCCTCACGGTTGGGAATCCAATGGCAAGCTGTGGACGGGTATGAGGTTCGAGGGTCGCTGCCGTCTGGTCATGGGCTTCGCACGGGAACCCAGCGCAGTGTCGGAAATTCTTCAGTCCGTTTCGGTGTCGCTCGACGTGTTGTCTGCGAACGGCATCCCCTTCGCCGCATACAATCCCGCGCAGGATATGTGGCGTGCCGCGGTGGCCGACAGATGGTGGCACGCCTTCCGGATCGAGAGTGTCGATCATCAGGCCTCGATAGCGGATGCACCCGAGAGGGCGGGCTCAGGTGAGCGGTCCGGGGGCTCGCTGGCATCGGCGCGCACCGAACCTCTGAATTGACGTGCACAGAAAGCCAAGTGCTTTCGTACGGAACTGCGAGTTGATCGGGAACTCGCGCGCACTAGGGCTCTTTGATCGCTCGAAGCCTCGCACGCAACTCCTCCAGCGCCCTTTGCACCTGACTGAAGGACTCGGGACCTGCTCTGAGCATCGCGAGACTGCGCGCGACCTCCTCGTATATGTCGCGAGCCCGCTGGATCTGTCGTCTGCTTGCTTCCGGTCCAACAGTGGGAACACGATCCAAGCACCAACGCGCCGTTGTGAGCTGCGTCATGAGCAGTCTGCCAGTGTGCTCGGGGTCGGTGTCCAGGGTATTACTCCGGCCGCTTTCCCTGCCCTGAAACACGCAGTTTTCGTGCCGGGATCGAGTCGAATGTCTCGCAATGGCGACCGTGCGTGCCGCAGGGCAGGCGGTGTCTTGCTGAACAAACGATGAATGCTAAGCATTGGCACGACCAGCGGCGCGCGTGAGACGTACTGCCTGCCAGGGGGAGGATCGCCAGCAGTTGCGCAACCACCGCCAACACGACGGCCCAGAGGACGGATCGGTCGCAGACGGCTCCCAGCGCGGCGCTGCCGATGAACCAGGCGATGCCAAACACCGCCCCAAACAGGCCATAGACTGAACCCAGTCGATCCGCCGAGACCATGTGAGCCACCGCGGCCTGCATGACCGACTCGTGTGCGCCCAGTCCCACGCCCCAGAGCAACGCGCCCACCAGCGCCAACGCGAACCCGCCCAGAAAGGCGAGTGGCGCATATACGGCGCCGATGAGGGTGACAGGAAGCAGAACAATCAGGCCGACACGGTCGAAGAGCCTGCCGACCACCAGAGAGCCGAGGCCGCCTGCGGCCATCGATAGCGAGTAGAAGATCGGTATCCAAATGCCTGCAACCACGTGAGTGCGGCTGAAGTGGTGGGCGAGGAGCGCATAGTCTGCGAAACCGAACCCCACGAGCCCAGCGGAGGCGCAGTACCACCAGTAGGCGCGAGGGTAGCGTCGCACCAAGGTGGCCAGAAACGGCCCCGTTACGCTGCGGGCGGCCTCGTAAGTCAGGTCGGCAAACAGGTTGACGGCGCCGAACAGCAGCACGAAGTGCAGCCCGGATCTACTGCTTACCCTCCTGCTCGTCTCCCTGCTCATCTCGCTGCTTACCTTCGTGTTTACCGCGCGCCAGGTTCTTCGGCGTCAGCAGATACGCGTGCGACTCGCCGGTGCGGCTGTCCGTTCCGTTGGCGGCAATCTCACCCCGATCGTTGATGCCGACTGCATCGGTCAGCGTCACAAACTGCGCCAGCGGGCTGCGCGAATCAAGCAGCGTGTTCAGGTCGGTCATCTTGTGGTTGCGATAGAGGAATGCATGACCGATTGCGCTCCCAGCCAGGCTGGAATCTCCAACAATGTCCCCTGAAGCGTTGATGCCGTTGCCTTCGCTGAAGGTACCGCCCAGGGTGCCCAGGTCCAGCATCGTTCCGTAGGCGTACTCGAACGCGTGCGTCGTACCGCTCGCTGCGTCGGACGAACCCGTGATCTGGTCTGCGGAGTTGATGGCGTTGCCAACGCTGTTCTCACCGCCCAGCGTTCCGAGATCCCGCATTTCTCCATTGACATACAGGAACGCATGTTGAGCTCCGGAGGCGATCTCGGCGCTGCCGGTTACTGAGCCCGCCGGGTTGATGCCGTTGCCGGAGCTGGTCGCATCGAACAGACCGGGAGCCAGCGAGCCGAGCCCGCTGACAGTGCCCGTCCTGGTGCTGTAGAGATAAGCAAACGGACCCTGCAGCCCCTCGGACTCCTCCCCGGTGACCTGCCCGCGATCGTTGATCTGGCCGGCGCTGCTTTGCGGGCCCACGGGAATCGCGGTAACGGTGTGTGTCCGGAAGTCATAGACGAAGGAGCTCGGTGAGTCCTGCAGGCAGCAGCCAAACCCCGTCACCTGGCCCACATCGTTGATCCCACTGGGTTCCACCGAAAAAGCGGCATCCAGGCCCGGCACCGTCTGGATGACGATCTGCCCCTGGGTGTACACGAATAACTGCGTCGGCCCGCCGTCCGCCGAGAGGCCGCCGACCACCTCACCGATAGAGTTGATCCCAGTAGCGAAGCTGCTGGTCGCGGCCTGCGCTCCCAGATCGTTCAGCACGTAGGTCGTGGCTGTTGCGGTCGATGTGCAGGCTGCGAGTGCGATCAACAAAGGGATGCGCGCGCGTGGCGCGCAAGAGTGCAACACGTCCATATCTCTCCCCTGAACTTGAGTACTTCGAGTGCTTTCGTAATGATCCGTGTGCTGTCCGGTTCCGGCCGCGGCGTCGGCTCTGAAGGCCCGCCGCTGTCATCCCTACCTTCCGCGACTGTCAGGGTCGCGGTTGCGCGCTGAGGACCTTGATCCGGGGGCGGAATAGGCGGCCTCGTCCGAGAGTTGTGCATGCTCGTGAACGGTCTCGATGCGAAATGCATGCCACCACTTTTCCGAGCTCACCGCGCGCCACATATCCGTCTCACGATGATAGGAGGCGAACGCAACGGCGTTGGCCGAGAGCACGCCATGAGAGATCGACAGGCCTGCGAGGATCTCGGAGACCGAGGTGGGCTCGCGGGGAACTCCCATGACGAGCCGGCAGGGCCCCTCGAAAGTCATCTCTGTCCAGAGCTTTCCGTGGGCCTCCCAGCCGCAGTCCGTGAGCCTGGCCACATAACTCTCGCCGTGAACGGTCCACACAGTCGACCCGGTGATCCGGAAGAAGGGTGCGAGGAAGCTCACGCCGGCGTTGTCGTCAGCCCGGGTCAGCGTCAGCTGAATGGCTTGGTGAGCGGGTCGGCGCGGAAAGTTGATCAGGTAGATGGCCATTGAAATCCGCGGCGACTGCTCAGTTTCCAGCGTGCGACTCCTGGCCGGGCGGCAAGCTACGTTCCTGGGCAAAGGGCCGCGCCCTCGCGCCGTGGTCGCTTGCCACGCGGCAGCCCTAACGTGAGGCGAGCCGCCCCACCCGCGGTATTTCTTACACCCTTCCGCGATGCTCGAATCTTCGCCCTCGTGCGTGCCCGAATGCCTCTCGCGATGCCGAATACGGAGTCGCGTCGCGCACGTGCGGCACCGGGAATGAGCGTTGCTCGGGTCGCCCCAAGGAGACATTCACGAGAATGGCACAAGAGAGTAGGCGAGTCCTGATCTGCGGCGCGGGCGCTACCGGCCTGACGCTCGCATCGCAGTTGAGCCGCTGTGGCTGGCACGTCCTCGTCGTCGAATCCGGCCCCGCGCCGCGCGGCGGGGGCTTTGCAATCGACCTGACTTCCGAAGCTCTCGCCAGCGCCCGACAGATGGGAGTCCTGCCCCAACTGCGCAGTGCGGGCGAGCTCATTTCCCGGGTACGCTGGTTGGATGGCGCGGGACACAACGTCGCCGATGTGGATCTGTTTTCTGGGGGAGCTTCGCAGTCGTGCTGGCCGATCAAGCTGCTGCGCAGTGACCTCGAGCGGGTGCTCCTCGAGAATGTCCCGCCCGATGTCGAAGTGAGTTTCGGGGACGAGGTCGTGGAAGTTAGAACTCCCCCCGGGCAGGTCGAGGTCACACTGGCCTCCGGACGGCACCTGGTCGGGGATCTGCTGATCGGCGCCGACGGGGTCCATTCCAGGATTCGCGACCTGGTGTTCGGCGAAGGCGCGCTCTGGAGTCGAGCCTTGGGCTACGACACGGCGGCCTGTGTGTTCGATGATGCTGCGCTACGCGAGGCGGCTCAGGGACGAGTCACGATCGTGACCGCGCCGCGGCGTCAGATCGAGCTGTACAGACTGAGAACTGGGCGCGTGGCCGCGAATTTCGCGTTCCAGGCAACGCAGGTGGGAGATCCGCAGTGTGCCGTCGATCGCCTCCAACAGGTCTATGGGGACCTGGGTGGCTGCGTGCCTCGCGTGCTGGCAGGAGCCGCGCGCTCCAGTGAAGTGCGTTACGAGCAAGCCATGCAAGTGAAGATGCAACGCTGGCACCGTGGGCGCGTGGCCCTGCTCGGAGATGCCTGCCATGCGTTCTCCATGTTTCCCGGCCAGGGGTCCTCAATCGGCATCGCCGCTGCCTTCTCGCTCGGACAGGAGATCGCGCGCTCCGCCTCTATCCAGGCGGCTCTCGATGGGTACCAGCAGCGGCTCATGGGCGAGATAGCGGCTCGTCGAGCCGCCGCTCGCAGAAGAGCTGCGTGGCTCGTGCCCTCAACGGCGATGAGACTGCTCCTGCGCAACGGGCTTCTGAAGTTGGCCTCGATACGGCGGCTGCGGCAGCTGTTCTGGCCCATTCTGATGAGCAGTCCCTAAAGTCTGATCCACTCCACTCACCTGGCGGTCGCTATAGGGGATCCCTCGGCACACTCATTGCGAGGCGATGCTGAACCTTCAGGTGCGCCTGCTGCGAGACCGCCACTTGGCGACCCGCGCGGAGGGCGGCTGATATGACAGGTGCTCCGGGGTGCCGCGCGCGCTATCCGCGCGTATATCCTCGGTGTTGCTACAGGTCAAGCTCGCTTGGGAGCCCGTAAGATGTCTATTCGTCGCAGTCCACCGTCCTGGTCTCTATGGCTGCTCGTGTTTCTGGCCGGCTGCGGCGGTGACGGCGGCTCAACCGCGACAGCACCGGCGGCGAGCGGCCCGGATCCGTCAGCCTCGAGCTCTCCGCCCGTCACCGCCACCCCACCGCCCGCCACCACACCACCGCCTGCCACTACAC
>CAZLYG010000348.1:0-5962 GCA_964563075.1 uncultured Steroidobacteraceae bacterium
CAAGCATAAGACGGCATACCATCATACAAAAAGTTACTCGATTAAATACAGCTTACCATACTTGACGACCAAGGCGAGCATCGGATGAGCCTGCAGGAACTGCTGTTGTTGTGCAGCAGTCATCTCGCCAAGGTGCTGCTTCTTGTCACGGACCACGATCATCCCGACGGTGAGTTGAGTGGGATGCAGGCTGCGCAGAGCGGCTTTCTGGAGCTTTGGCATGGCGGCGCCTCGAGGCTGTGGCCACAGCAGTGTAGCTCGAATCGGCTCACCACCAGTCCTCCTGCACGAAGGGCCGGCTCCACAGGACGATCTGAATCAACACGGACCTTGCCCAGGCGGACTGCATCGCCTCCGCATCGCCGGGTTCCACCCCATCCGAGACCAGATACCGGCGCACGCCCGCTATGACCGGCCACACGAAGGCGATGACATAGCGGAGTGGCACGACCGTCGGCCCGCGTGCTCCATCTGTCACGTTCTTCTTCTTCGGCGTGTGCCGTAGTCCGATCTCCTGCGCATAGTCCAGCCAAGCCTGATCCTGCGGCCGGGTGCACGTGTCGATGACCCATTGTACGAACCGCTTCTTTACGGCCGCTCGGTACCGGTCTGTCTCCTCTCCCGGAGAGCCGAACCACTGCGACAGAAACGGCAGCCTGCCTATCTGCGCGCGCCAGTCGTTGACCAGATCCTCCGCGTGGCGGGTGAGGATGGGCGCCGCTTTCGCAAGCCAGCCCGCGTCCGCGGAGCTCCAGCCGACTGTCTGCTGCAGCTGTTCGAGCTCGGCCAGTGTCACAGGCGAGTGGCCGACCCGTTCCGAACCGAAGTCATAACCTGCAATCCCGTATTTCATGAGTCGCTCTCCGCTTCCAGAAAAGCCGCTACCGCGGCATACAGTCGGCCCCGCATCCGCTCGAGGTGCATGACATGGGTGCCGCGGTCCAGAAGCGTCAGTTGTCGTTCGGGGGCATGCGTGAGCGCGCTGTAGAGCCGCAGGGCGTCGGCTGTGGTCGTCGTGTTATCCCACTCGCCATACACGACCAAAGTGGGAACACGGATCGCGGCGGCATCGAACAGCTCGCTTCCGCTCCACAACCGATGGATGTCCGCGATCGGGCCATAAGGCACGCGAGCGCTACGGGGCGTGCGCTGCGCGCTCGTCGGGTCCGATGCCACATAAGCCTCGAGCCATTCCTCCAGATCGGCCGGATCGATGAGGGGGCCGTGGCCTGCCGGGACATAGCCCGCAAAGCGCTGGCGCTGATAATCGGCACTGACACTCCAGAATCTTTGTTCTCCGACGGGCTCGTGTGGGCCCGTCCTGGTGACCACCGGTGCAAACATCACCAGTCGCTCGACTGCCTGCGGATTTGCGGCGGTGAACGCTGCTGCGGGGTTGCAGCCCCACGAGTGCGCGACGATGGCGACTCGCGCCGCGCGTGTCATGTCCCGGATCAGCGCGACGGCGCTGGATATCTGCAAGGCCGCGCTCCTCGCATCGCCGAGCGGCGGTCCTTCGGCATCGGCCTTGCCCATTTCCGGATATCGATCGGACCTGCCATAGCCCAGGAAGTCGAGCGCCCACACATCATGGCCCCGGGCAGCCAGCGTCTCCATCCAGGAGCGCCCTCCGCAAGGAAAATCGGCTGCGAGCGCAGACGGAAACGTCGCGCCATGTACGAACAGGACCCGCACGGAGTCGCCGCGCACGCGCAGCGGCGAGCGGCGTCGCAGCGCGAGCGACAGGCCGCTTATTCCGCTTGCCGTGCGGAACTCCGCTGCGCTTGCCTGCTGTTTGCGTTCGATGTTGAGTGACACGGAGCCATTCCCATCCCGTTGCGCCGAAAGATGTGCTAAAGATAACGAGGTCACCGTCCAATATGTTTCATGCAAGAGCGAACTATGGATGCGCATCAGGAGCTGGCTGCAGTCGCTGCGTGTATTGCCGTACCCGCGCGCGCGGCGATGCTGTTGCGCCTCATGGATGGACGCGCGTACACCGCAGGGGAGCTCGCGATGAGCGCGGACGTGTCCGCTCAGACCGCGAGCAATCACCTTGCGCAGCTGCTGAAGCGCAACCTGTTGCGCGTGCACAAGCAGGGGCGCCATCGCTACTTTTCGTTTGCCGACGAACGTGGCGCTCGCGCCGTCGAAACGCTGCTTGCCTTGCAGCCAGCGGCCGACGGCCCCGACCAGGGCTCCCGGCACGACGCCGGTGCTCATTCCGACGCGGTAGTGGATTGGCGTACCGCGCGCACCTGTTATGACCATCTTGCCGGGCGCATCGCAGTCGCAATTGCACACGCTCTCGAGCGCCGACAACTGCTCATTCCGGCGGGCGAGAGCTACACGCTCACGCCATCAGGAGACTCGTGGTTTCTGCGCGAGCTGGGGATCGCAACTGATGCGCTGGCGCACCAACGACGCTCCCTGGCGCGCCAGTGCATCGACTGGACAGAACGGAGACCGCACGTCGGCGGAGCTCTCGGGGCAGCACTGCTGCAGGTGTTGCTGGAGCGCGGCTGGGTGCGGCGCGCTCGCAAGCCGCGGATACTGCAGGTCACGCCCGCCGGTGCCCGCGAGTTGGTGCGCCGCTTTGGGGTAGAGCTGTCAGGACCGCGCGCTCAGGAGGTGGATCGCGGTGCTTCGGCGGCGCGAGCGCAGGCTACGGCGGCGCGAGGAGTACGCTGAGGCTTGCACGCGAGTTGGGTTGACGCGGCGCGCGGGGTCCCCGGCACGGCGTCGAGCTGCGACGGCTCGAGGTGTGCGCTGACGCGCCGCACGAGCGTCGAGCTGCGACGGCTCGAAAAATGCGCTGCCCCCCCCCCGACGCGAGCGTCGGGACGACCCGCCTCGAAAATGCGCTGCCCCGGCGCGAGCGCCGGGCTGCAGCTCAGGGAATAGGCTCTGCCTGCGCTGCCTCTCTACGGCGCCGAGTTGCGCGCTTGCCGGCCGCGGCTTGCGGTGGCGCAGCGGGATGTTCGAGCGCGTGGGCGCAGGCGGCGAGTACGCCGGGGAGCATCTTTCTCTCCAGCCCGGAGAGCCCGCCGAGCATCGACTGCTCGAGCCGATGCACGGCGGCATCGCAGTCGTGCATCACATCCAGACCGCGCTGCGTCAGCAGCAACTGCACGATGCGCCCATGGGAGGAGGAGGGCTGGCGCGTGACGAGCTTGCGAGCCTCCAGACCCTGGATCACTTCATTCATCGCCTGCGGTGAGATGAACGCGCGCTTGGCCAGCTCGGCGTTGGAGAGATTGCCGCGTGCATGCAGGACAGACAGGGTCGTGTACTGGGGCACGGAAACCCTGAACGCCGCCAGGGCGTCGCCCAGGCGGCGCCGCAGCACCCGGTTCAGCCGGCCCACCAGATAGGTCACCCGGGGGCGGCTCGGATCGGGGGCGGGAGGGCGCGCACTGGGCATCTTGATTCCGCTCGGTATATCAGGTAGCTTGATAATATCTCAAGGCACCTGAGACTACCATGAGTGATTCCAAAGACGTCGTCGCATTGCGGGTGGAGAACCGGATCGCGTGGGTGAGCTTCAACCGCCCGGAGAAGCGCAATGCCATGAACCCACCCCTCAACCGCCGCATGCTGCAGGTGCTCGAGGAAGTCGAGTTCCGCGAGGATGTCGGCGTGCTGGTGCTGACGGGCGCCGGTAACTCCTGGTCGGCCGGCATGGATCTGAAGGAGTACTTTCGCGAGACCGAGGCGCAGGGTCTCAAGGGCACGCGCAAGGCGCAGTCGGAAGCCTACGCGTGGTGGCGCAAGCTGCGCTGGTACCAGAAGCCCACCATCGCGATGGTGAACGGCTGGTGCTTCGGCGGGGGCTATGGTCCGCTGTTCGCGTGCGATCTGGCCATTGCGGCCGAGGAGGCCACCTTCGGACTCTCCGAGATCAACTGGGGAATTCTGCCTGGCGGTGGCGCCACCAAGGTCGCTATTGAGCTGATGAGCTTCCGCGACGCGATGTATCACGCTTTGACGGGTGAACCCATCAACGGCAGGAAGGCGGCAGAGTGGAAGCTGGTCAACGAGGCCGTTCCGCTGGCACAGCTGCAGAGCCGGGTGATCGAGCTCGCCGGTGTGCTGCTGAAGAAGAATCCCGTGACCATCAAGGCAGCGAAGGACGCTGTGCGCCGCGTGAAGGAGATGACTTACGAGAATGCGGAGGATTACCTCATCCGCGCCCAGGAGGCGGCGAACTCATTCGACAATGAGGGCCGCAAGGAAGGCATCCGGCAGTTCATCGACGAGAAAAGCTACAAGCCCGGGCTGGCTACGTACGACGTCACGCGCAAGGGTCAGCGCTGAACCTCGATGGAGGGGCGTCACTGACGCCCCTCCTGTCCCCGCTCCCCCAGGATCCCCAGCCGCAGCAGCCGCCGCACGAGATCCGCGCATTGCGGTGCAGAGTTGCTGCCTCCTGCCAGATAACGCGCAAGGCCTGCCGCTTGAGCGGGCCCGATACGAATGCCGGTTCCCAGGACTTCGCAGGGCAACACGCATTCCACCTGGCGCTCGATGCTGTACGCGAGGGCGCGCTCGATGCGTGCCGGCTGTGTGTCAGCCGACGACGACTTCGCGAAGGGGATGAGGGCACCCGCGGCAAGCAGATACTGGAGGTTTCTGCGGATTTCGGCTGTTGCCGCGCGAGCATCGCGGGCGAGCGTAGCCACCGCAGAGCCCATTGTCAGCGGGCCTGGCTCCAACAGCTCGCGCAGCCGGTTCAGAAAGCTCTCCTGAAAGTGGATGATCCCGCGGGGTACTTTGAAGGGGGCGCACAGCTGCTCCGCGACATCCACGCAACCGATGAGCGTGCAATCCAGCGCGCCCGTCTCGGGTGCGGATGCAGGTCGCCAGAAAACGTCGCGCCGAAACTGCCGATTGGTCGCGAAGTCGAGCGCGATCCGGCGCTGGCGCTCAGTAGGAAGTTGCCCGATTCGCTCGAGTGTGGACTCATCGACCAGCAGCGCGGCGTGGTTATCCGCCAGTGTGGCGCTTCCAACATAGGAGACTCCTGCTGCCTGCATCTGGTCTGCGACGTCGACGCCGTAGAAGGGCTCCCATGTCTCGTTGAGGAATTCGTGGGCCACGTAGGGAATCGGAGCGCGGCAGTAAGCGGCGATTGCCGCAGCACACGCGGGATTGGCCTCGATGAACTTCAGTCGCCCGCTGCCAATGCACTGCAACGATCGCAGGGCACGTTCGGTGCGGGTCGTCGTACCTCCAGCTTCGCCCGCTGCCAGCTCAACGAGCAGTTTGCGCAAAGGCATTTCGCTCGCCCAGCCGGGGAGGCTGTTGTAGCTCAGGTACAGCATCCCGCCCGGCTTCAGAGTCTCGCGGACGAGCGTGCGGATGATCCGCCGTTGGTCTGCGGCTACCCAGCTGTAGACGCCATGCGCGACAATGAAGTCGAATGCCGGCCGCGGTTCCCGCAGCAGCTCTTCGAATGAGCACGCCTCGAGCTGGATGTTGTGAACACCCAGCGCAGCCGCCCGTTCGAGCGCGTGCGCGATGTGCACGCGGTTGATGTCGCAGGCGTGAAATCGGCCTTTCGGAAAGGCCGCTGCGTGGGTGATGGCGGAGTTGCCCGGACCGCAGCCGAGCTCGAGATAAGTGAACGGCCGCTCGAGATCCCGCGGCGGAACCTGTCCGAGTGCCGCGACGTAGTTCAGCCACACGGGTGAGAGCTCGCGAAAGAAAGTCTCGGGGTACGCGATGTCCGTTACGTAACCCGCGCCAATGAGCGCGTCGGAGGAATTTCTGTGCATGGGCGTCCCATCAGGTGGCCATTGTTGGCGGGCACAGAAAAGGTTGGACGCGCCGGACGCGGGCGCAAAAAAACCCGCTCAGGGCGGGCTTGAACAGGGCTCAAATGTAGCCGTTCGCGGGATTTGGCGCAAGGTGCCGCTGCGGCGGCGTGTGGGCGCACGGCGCGGGCGCGGGGGCGCGAGGG
>CAZLYG010000349.1:0-5951 GCA_964563075.1 uncultured Steroidobacteraceae bacterium
ACATAGCTGCCACGAGCTTGCACCGACGCAAGGACGTGTTTCCCTGATCGCTTACCCTGCTTTTACCGGTTCACGCATCCCAGCAGGTCCGAGCGATCCAAATCGCACGGCACTCAGGTGGCCCCGATGACCTTCATCGCGGCCGTCTTTGGGTCGCCATAAAATATCGGGTCAACGTGCTCCATGATGTCGGCGCTCACGTCGAGGAAGTTCCGTTTGTTCTCGATGGGGATGAGGGCGCGCTTGGCGCCATTGTCCTTGGCGACTTGTAGGGGCTCGGTGAGGGATCTCAGCGGCTTGATGTTGCCTTGAACGCTGAGGTCGCCGAGGATGAGGAGTGCGGGGGCGACAGCGGCTTTGCGCAGCGCAGAGTAAGCGGCGACGAAGAGCGCAACGCCGAGTTCCGCCTCGACGCGATTACCGAGCAGGTCGATCACTTCGACGTGAAGGTCGGAGGTGTCGATGTCGCGGGCGAGCCCGAGTTCGCCTTTACGAGAGAGGAGGAAGCTGAAGGACCGCTGGACGGACTCTTTCATCGGCCCGCTGAGGCCGCCGGCGAATTTGAGCTTGCCGGTGCCGCTGGCCACGGACACTTCCAAGCGGTAGAGGCCAACCGTGCCGTCTGAGGTGACACCGGCAGCGTAGACGGTTCCCGGGGCAACAGGGTCGGTTGAGATGAGGTCGCGGCCGCCTTGTTCGGGGACGCCGACGAATTTCTCCTCGCCGGAGTCCTGAAGGGTATAACTGAAGGAGGTGTGGTAGTACTCAAACGAGCCCATCTTTTTCAGCTGCTCCTTCACACGCCGACGGCCTTCTAGGGCGAGTTCGAGCATCTCCGCGAGCTCGGCCTGAGTGCTGTCTCCGTGCGGAAAGAGGATCTTCATAAGGCCAGAGACGGTCTTGCGCACCGCTTTGCGGTCGCGGGCGTTGAGGTGGGCGCCGAGCGAGAAATGGCGGTCGAGCACTTCTGTGAAGTTGTGTTTGCGCATCTCGCGCAGGGCTTCGGCAAGGTAATCGACGACGAAGCCGTAGTGATCGGTGAAGAGCTCGTTGCGCATCTTCGGGATCTCCCATCCGGGGAGATAGAGATGTAGCCGGTCGATGAATGCCATGTCGTCGCGAATGATGTCAGGCATGGGTGCGAAGAGATGCCCGGTCTGTACCATGACGTCGACTGGTTGGTTGGTATTGCCGAACATCGCGATGCTCGCATCGCCGGTTACGGCTTCCTGGCCGCGCTGGAATGTACCGGACTCGCAGAAGGTCTTCATGGTAGTGACGACCTCCTTGGGCATCTTCTGAAGGTCCGCGACCTCATCGAACGCGACGATGTCCCAGATCTGCACCATGCCCTTCTGGCGGCCGGACATGTGGCCGAACAGGTTGGCCACCGTCGTACCGCCGGTGAGGAGGGCGGAGTAGGGAGAGACCTCCTGCACGACGTAGCTCTTACCGGTACCGCGGGGTCCGAGCTCGACCAGGTTATAGTTGCGCTCGGCGAGGGGGATGAGGCGCAGCAGAAAGAGGAGCTTCAGCCGCCGGGACATCTCGGCGGGCTCGTAGCCCATACTGCGGACCATGAAGTCGAGCCATTCGTCGGTCGTGAATTCACGCCGGACTCGCCTGTACTCCTCGAGGTCGAAGGTCGCGATCTGAATGGGCGTGAGCTTCTCGATCCAGAAAGGGTTCTTGCCTTTGGTTTCCTCATCGTACTCGAAACGCATCTCCACCTGGGCCCAGACGCCGCCCATGACCAGGCGCTCGTAGTCGCGCACGTAGTGTTCGGGGACGTGGACGTACTTGTGGCCGAAATTCGTGACCTCAGCCCAGTAGTCGGAGTCGACGATGCGCACCTTCACCTTGTCGATAAAGGTATGCCGGCCGCGATCCTTGACCAGCGCCTGTGCCTTCATCGACTCATCGGCACGGATGTAATTGTTCCCGAGCGTGTCATGGACGACCTGTAGGCCCATCTGAATCGATGCGTCGTCGGAAGAGGCACAGTACTTGCCGAGCAGGAACTCAAGCACGAACACCGGTACATTGGCGCCGACCTTCACCTTGCGGACGAGGTCTTTGCGGACGACCTTCCCGGCGAATAGTCGGTTCACCTTGTCATCAAGCGCATCGCGGGCCGTGGATGTGGCTGTCATGGCTTACATTCCGAGGCGGACGGGGATGTCCGCAAGAGAGCGATAGAGCTCCGCGTCGTTGGTTGGGTCCTGGACGACGATGCGAACTGATGTGACCTGATCATCGCTCAGTAGGAATACGACACTTGCGGGCTTGTTCGGCAGAAGCTTGACGCAACCCGTCGTGCGATCGAGCTCCGCGTCCGCCGCCATACCCACACGGCCGACCTGGCGGCCCTCCGAAATGAGTAGCGGCAGCACGAGCTGCTCGGCGCTGAGGAGATCCCCCTGAAGCGTTACGCTGAAGATCCGGTTGGTTACTGTGGCGGGAGCACCGCTCACCGAGACGGATCCGGCGGCCGGCCGGGCCGGCTCCCGGCCGGGCGTGCGCACGGTGAGCACTGGGATGATGAGTTCCTGAAGAGACGCTCCGCCGTGGTGGAAGGCGAGGTCCCCCCCGGCCCGGAATACGCCGCAGCCCTGGGGGAAGACGAACTCGAGATCCGAGGCATAGCCGAGCGCTGCCGCCGATACGCGCACGCACCCGGCAGGCGTCATGCCGCCACGGCCGATCCAGCAGCGCCGGTGAAGTTCCACGGTGGAACCGCCGGGAGAATCGATGCGCATGGACTCGTCCCGATCGGAGGCGAAGAGGTGGCCATGATCCGCGCTCACGACCGCCTGCTCTATGCCCGCGGCGGCGAGCCGGCGAATGGCGCGCGCGAGGTTGTCGATCACTGTGTCCATAACCTGGCGTGCCTGCACGGTGAAGCCCGCTTCGCCGGCATGGTCGAGTTCCTGAGAGCGCACGATAACGACCTGCACACCGTCAGTCTTCTTCGCGAGCTTGGATCGTGGCAGAGCGAGGAGTTCGTCCAATCCCATGTCGAGGAGCTTTGGCAGACGAGCCGCCATGAATTTCTTGCGGCTCGCGAGATCCGGGAGGAAGGTATCCTCGATCCGCGCGCCGAGCCGGCCGCCGTGCTCGGTGACCGAGAAGCTCGCTGAAGCGCCCGGCAGGAGCGCGGCCATGCCGACAGGTGTGATGCTCGGGAGTGCGGCAATGGCCGGGCGAACGGTGATCTCACAGATCTTGGGCAACCGCTCGGCGAGCTCGACACCCATCTCGAAGCGCATGGCATCGACAAGGAGGTAGGCGACGGGCCGGGGACGTGGTGAGACTACTTCGCTGAACACGCGCGTTTGATGCATAGCGCCATTGAGCGCCCATCGGGACTTCTCAATCGCCTTGCTGAAGCCCTCCCCCATCCGGCGACACACCTCCTCGTAAGACTGCCGCACGAGACCCAGCGGCCGCTCCTCGGGCTCCTCGTCGAGGCTCGCGACCCAGGCTTCGAGCCGACGGTGAGCCTGATCGAGCCGATACCAACCCGGACTCGATGTGTAGGCTTCGATCCAGCCCCTGACATCACCGTTGCGCTTTGCGATCGCAGACCGGACCTCGCCAGCTAGGAGACCGAGCTCTGCCATGCGGCGGATGGCCTCCCATTGGGCCTTGCGGCCGACATCGCGGCCGAGCCAAAAGCTGTGCTCAGTCTGCGCAACGAGCCCGAGAGCGGCGTCGAACTGGCCAGAGCTGACCTGATCGCCAGCGTATTGGAGCAGCGCCCGCTCCTGGAAGCGGAAGGTGTCCACGGCCTCAAGCCCATCGACGGACACCGTCTTCCCACTCAGTCCCATCTCTCTTTCGATTCGGTCGGCCAGCGCCATATAAGCCTCAGCGTGTCGCGCCCGTAAGCGCGCCGCCACTGCACGAAGCGGCGCTTCGACTTCCTTCGACGGCTTCGACACGCTGTCCAGTGACGGAGGCGCAGGCGCGGCGAGATCCAACCGGAACTCGCTGACAAGAACGTATCGGCCCACCAGGTGCCGCAGCTTCTCCACTGGGGTGTCCGCTGCTACCTTGAGTTCGAGCCGCGCACGAAGCAGCTTGATGAGCTCCGGCAACGCCCCCTTACTAACGGTTTCAGAGTCGTGGGAATCGCTGGCCAGCCATTCAGCGATCAGCGCATCCCCGTCGCGTCCCTCCCGGAAGATAGTCCGCAGGAGGGAGGGCGGTTCGGTGCCCTCCGTTCCCTCAGCTGCTCGCGCCAGGTCCTCGTAATCGAGCGTGTGGCCCGCGGCGAGCAGCTCATCGACGACGCCCTGCGTGTACTTGCGTAGAAGCGCGTTGCGCGCGAACTGGTTGAGTTGCGGCTTCCAGGACGTGCCGGCCTTCTCGAGTTCCATGAGGAGAGATGTCTGCCGTTCGTGCTCGCAGTGGGGTAGATAGAGCACCACCTCGTCCGGCCGGTCACTACAGACGTGCGGCTCGATGACGATGCGCAGTTCCAGCATGGAGCCGTGGAACTCGGCGAGCCGGACCTCCCGGCTGTCGAGAGTGACGGTCACCGGCGCGCTTTCGGTGCACGGCGCGCCGCGAAGCTCCTCGACGAAGGGCGCGAATTCCGCCTTCGGGTCGTACCACACGACGATGCGGTGGGCCTTTATCTTCTCAGCAAGTTGGAATGCGATGTAATCGTGCAAGGGGTGCATCGCGAACGTTTCCCTTATGCCGTCGATCGTTTGCGGCCGCGTCCACCGTTGCCGGTCGCGACCGGTGCTTCGAGCAAGCTCTTCAAAGCCGCCTTCACCGCGGGGGATGTGCGCTCCGCGATCAGATCTTCCACACCACGTGTAGGTTCTTGACGCGGTGACCATTTACCGTCAGCTCGCTCCTCCCAAAACACCTCTTCGAGGCCATGCGCGATGGCGAGGCTACGGTCTGTGGCACACGTCGGCACCACCCGCTCGGGCCAGAGGTGCATGGCGAGGTGGGACCAGTCGTAGTCGCCCGCACAGAGAGAGTCCCAAGTGGTCTTCAGTTCCCGCTGCCAAGGCTTGTGGTGAGGAGCGAGGCGCCAGAGTGGAGCAAAGTTGATGATGACTCCGTCGTCGAGATCGGGGTTCCAGAGCGGCGCGATACGCTTGATCTCATCCAGAAACGCGCGCAACTCCTCCACGAAACCTTCTTGTAGTGCAATCGTTCTGCGCTCTGCTGACTTGGGTTCAACGCCGGCCTCTTGCTTCATTCGATCAAGCCGGTGCTCCTCGTGTGCGAGCTTCGGGGCCACATAGTCGTTCTGGATTCTGAAGAGCGTGTCCCGGGTGAACACGTGAATGTACAGCCACACCGAGTAGCTAGCCGAGGATGTTGCGAGCTGCCAGTAAATCGGTGCCTTACGTCGGCTCTTTGAGTACATCCGGACGTGTAGCGGGAAAAAGTCGTGTGCGAGCCACTCGCGCAGGTGCCCCGGAACGTTGCATCCTATGCGCTCGGCATTGCGCTGCACACGTGTGGCGAGATCATCCGCGTGTCCCTCGTCATCTATCAGAATCGCGGGGGAGTCGGCGGGTCCACCGCTCTCCGGCCACATACCGGGTGAGCGAGCGGGCAAGGCATCAAACGGCTCGGGTTCGGCCGGAATAGTGCGTTCGCCGGTGGCAAGACTAGGGTCGAAGCGGCCGAAGGCTACTCCCACGAGCCACGATACCTGAGCGTCGGCGGCTGATCGCGAAACGGAGTCTTCCTCCTGCTCAGTCTCTTCTTCCCTGTCATAGATCGTGACGTCATCGGCTTCTTTATGTTCGGAGGGAGAAATCGATTGTGCGCCCTTAATCGAGGCGCGGTGCTCAGGCCCAATCCCGTAAAGAGTGAGAACTCGATCTTCGATCTCCTGCCGAATTGACTTGAGTTCTCGGTGGACTGAATCGGCGTCGAGTTTCGAGGCTCTCTCGTTGAGACCGGCTGGCAGGAGA
>CAZLYG010000350.1:0-5946 GCA_964563075.1 uncultured Steroidobacteraceae bacterium
AGGGTGTATTCACATATCATAATGACGCCCAGCGCACCGGTGTAAATGCACAGGAATACGCACTGACCTCGGCGACTGTGAATTCCTCTTCGTTTGGATTGCTGTTCACCTGCGCCCTCGATTTGCCGGGCTACGTCTATGCGCAACCCCTCTACATTGCCAATCTGCTGATGAACGACGGCAAGCAGCACAACGTACTGTTCGTCGCCACCGAGAGCGATTGGGTGTACGCCTTCGACGCTGATGCGAGCTCCTGTCAACAGCTCTGGCGTACCCAGGTGTTCGGCGCCGGTGAAACGACCGTTCATCCCGCGGATGTGGGCGACACCGATGACCTGACGCCGGAGATCGGGGTCACGTCCACCCCAGTCATCGACCCCGCAACGAACACACTCTATGTCGTCTCCAAATCCGAGGACACCGGCGGGAACTTCCATCATAGGCTGTACGCGCTCGACGCGACCAGCGGCGCCAACAGGTTGGGCTCTCCCGTACAGATCACGGCGACCAACTTCGACCTGCTCACTCACATGCAGCGTCCGGCACTGCTGCTCAACGCCGGCACCCTGTATATCGCGTTCGGCTCACACGGCGATGCCAATACCTATCAGGGATGGGTCATGGGTTATGACGCGACCACGCTGGCGCAGGAATTCGCCTGGTCGTCCACCAGTCCCACCAGCGGCAGCAACAACCGAGGAGCAATCTGGATGTTCGGCAACGGCCCGGCGGTTGACAGCAGCGGCAATGTATACGTGGAAACTGCCAACGGTGTATTCGATGCCGCCAGCGGCGGCAGCAACTATTCGGACTCCGTAGTCAAGCTGAGTCCGTCCGGCGCCCTCCTGGATTACTTCACTCCCTACAACCAGGGGATGCTGGCCGACGATGACGTCGACCTGGGATCCTCCGGTCCGATCGTCGTGCCGGATGCCCTCGGCAGCACGGCGCATCCGCATCTGCTGCTCGCGACCGGGAAGACCGGCATGCTCTACCTGCTGGATCGAGACAGTCTTGGGCAGTACAGCTCCAGCGCCGATACCGCTTATCAGGAAGCGCCCGTAGACCCGAACAACAGCAATCTGGCCGCAGGCGTGTTCGGGCAACCGGTCCTCTTCAACGGCGCAGTGTATGTAGCGGCTGTCGGCGATCCGCTCCAGCAGTTCACCATCAGCGGCGGGTCAATCTCGATGACGGCACTGTCACGCTCCTCGCATTCCTTCGTATTCCGCGGCGTGACACCTGCGCTGTCTGCAAACGGCACGAGCAACGGCATCCTGTGGGCTTTGGATACCAGCGCGGATCCCACCAGCGGGGCCGCCGTGCTCTACGCGTATGACGCAACGAACCTGGGTACAGAGCTCTATTCGAGCCCATCGAGCGGCAGCGGTGCAGCCGGGCCTGCCATCAAGTCGACGGTGCCCACCGTCGCCAACGGCAAGGTCTATGTCGGAGGGCAAGGAACGATTTCGGTGTTCGGGCTCCTCCCGAACTGAGGCTGAGCTTCGCTCACTGAGCAGCCAGAGCAATGGCCTCTCGATCCGCATCGACCGCTTCCGGATTGCGGCCGCGGGCGCGGAGCGACTCTGCAATCAGGCGCCAGGCGGCTGCCTGTACCTGCGGGTCACCGACCGCCAGTGCCAAGGCGCGCCGGCTGGTACCATCCGCCTGCGCCGCGTCGCCCTCGGTCATCCATAGTTCGCCCAACTCGACCCACAGCAGGGGGTTGTCCGGCTCGATGCGCAACGCGCGCTCAATCGTTTCCTCGGCGAAACCGAACTTGCCGGCATGGATCTGCGCGTGAGCCTGCGCGACGAGGGCTGTGGCCGCCATACCGAGATGGGAGCGCCTTTGATCGGGGCGCGGAACTTGATCGCCGAGAGGAGCCGCCGTCGCAGTCGGCGTTGGCGCCAGGTTACGCGCCTCGGCGGAAGCCACAGCGCTTGACCCGCCCTGCTCCGGCGCCGCGCACTCAAACAGCCGGCGCGTATGTTGGCTGGGCGCGAAACTCGGCCTGCATGAGTTCTGTGCCAACTCGAGCTGAGCGTCCGGCCAGCGCAAGCAGGAGGCCACTCTGAAAGCCTCGCCGGTCTGGCCTGTGTATTCGTCGCGCTGGATCAGCTGCCGGCACCAGCTGTCCGACGTGGGACCTTCGACAAACGCATGTGAGGGCTGCCCTGTCGCCAGAGAGACGATCATGACCAGCACATACGAGATCATTCGTTCTATATACACCCTGGCTGCGACCGGATCTGCTCCGCTGCGATTCAGTTGATCTTCTGCGAGGTCACAGCTAGATTTACAGGATGGTCTGGACACTCACGCCCAAGCAGCAGAAACAACGCCCCTCACAACGGGCGGTGCTTGCGCGCGTCGTCGTCCGGGATCCAGGACCTACGGCCCGATCGGCCTGATCCACTGACGATACCCATCTCGCAACCCGCCATCCTGGCGGGGCGCTGCGAGCTTCGCCGGAGGGCTTACCCGGAGGAGCTCACCAATGTTCCGCTTTGATTCTGACGCCGCCGTTGAACGCATAGGTCGAGGGCTGCTGGATTGTTCATTAGCCAAGGCCGAGTGGACCCACGCCGCCCACTTTGCGGCAGCATTCTGGCTGCTGCGGCAGCCGGACTCGCACGCCATGCGCCGCATGCCCGCACTGATCCGCGCGTACAACGAGTCGACCGGTGTCGCCAACACGGACAACAGCGGGTACCACGAGACGATCACCATGGCATCGCTGCGCGCTGCGCACGCGTGGCTCACGATCACATCCAATGCCCCGTTGCACCAGGCCTTGAACGAGTTGCTCCTCAGTAAGTTTGGCCGTTCGGACTGGCTGCTTGCCTATTGGTCGCGACCCGTACTGTTCTCGGTAGCGGCCCGGCGCAGCTGGGTGGAGCCGGATCTGCGCCCGTTGCCGTTCTGAGCAACGGTGATACACAATGCGCGGCCCAAATCGGTGTGGAATCGCATGGAAAAGGGATCTGTGGAGGCGCTCGTCTGCGACTGCGATGGCGTCATCGTCGACAGCGAGGTGGTGGCCGAGCGGGCGCTCGTCAAAGCCTTGAGCGAATTTGCGCCGGGGGACGAGGTCGCGGGCGTGATTCGCGCAGCGTTCGGGCAGATGACCTCTGCCGTGCTCGCTCATATCGAGGAGCGCTTTGGCATAGCGCTGCCGGCTGCGTTTGAAGAGACGCTTTACGCGGAAGTTGAGCATCTCATCTCCACCACTGCCGAGCCGATTGCCGGGGTGCAGGCAGCGCTCGAGGCAATCGATCTGCCGCTGGCGGTCGTATCCAACAGTACTCACGCGAGTGTCAGCAACTCAGTGCGTCGCGCCGGCCTCGAACAACGCGTTGGTGGGTGCATCTTCACCGCGGAGATGGTAGGTAGGCCCAAACCGGCGCCGGACGTCTATCTGCGCGCGGTCGCCGCTCTGGAAACACCTGTGGCGCACTGCCTGGCAATCGAGGATAGCGAGGCTGGCGTGCGCGCGGCAGTTGCAGCAGGGGTACCGGTGATCGGCTTCGTCGGAGCATCGCACATCCCCGCCGGTCACGCGGCGCACCTGCTCAAACTGGGAGCTATGGACATTCTCGAGCGAATGAGCGACCTGCCCTCGCTCGTGCAACGCCTGACAGGCTGATCAGCTTACGAAAGCGAAGTCCTGCCTCCTTCACTTCATGGTCACATCGCGCGCCTTGTCGGACATGCCTTCTGCCCAGGTGCTCCATCCGGAGAGCATACCGTAGGGGCTGCGCTGCAGCAGAGCTTCGATCTTGTGGATCTTGCCCCCCTGGACCTTGAACAGCTCGGCAATCTCCCACGTCCAGGGCTGCACCGGGCCGGCAGTGACCGTACGGCCGTCGGGCGTCTGGAAGGTGCGGGTCGAGCCGCCTTCGTGATCGAAGAACCCAAAGGCAAACACGATGCCGCGCTCCTCATCCACCGCCACGTAGCGGCGGTCGCGAATGCGGCTGACGAAATGCAGCAGGCCGGATTTGAACTGCTCCATGCAGCTCCACTGCCCGGAGTAGTTGAGAGAAGTGTGAGGGTCAGGGCGCGTCTGGCCCTTGGGCGTGGGCTGGCTGGTCGTCTGCATGCCGTTCTCGATGCGCACGCAATCATCGGCGAAGGGATAGTCTCCCTTGCCGTCGTTCATCTGCATCCCGCTGAAATACTTGTTGGCCGTGGCGATCATGTCGGCCCGCGACATGCGCTCACCTGCCGGGACGGTCTGCAGGTAGATGGGATTGACCGTCATCGCATCGATGCGCGCCGCAGCCTTCTCATCACGGATGACGATCTGCTCGATCTCCGTGATCTGCTGGTTGCGGATCCTCAGGCGCAAGGCGATGGCCGCGGGTGTGCCCTTGGCAGGATCGCGGTTGTCCTCCTCGATGGTGCCGAAAAAGGCGACCTGCCCTGCCGGCACATCGTCAACGAACAGCCGGTAGTGCCCCTTGCCGTGCATGGTCCGCCACAGGCCGTCACCGACGATGAGCAGCTGTCCGTCCTCGGTGTACCTGACGTTCTTCGCCAACGGCACCATGTCCGGCTTGTGCGCGATGAGCGCGTCCATGTAACGGTCCACGAAGCCTTCCAGGCACTGTCGGTCACAGGCGGGCGCGGCCACTGCCGTGCCGGCGACAGCCAACATCAGGAGCGTAGCGAGGGCGGCGATAGTTGTTTTCATAGGGGCTACAGAGTTGCGATTACCGTAGAGCCCGAGGTTATCACACGGTCCAAACTGCCCGCAGCGCTACCCCCGTTTGCGATCCGGCTTGCGGATGGCCGATCGAGAGCAGTTAGCGCTACTACCCGATACTAAAGATCCGTGTATTTTCTGGCGTTGCCGCGCGCCTTGTCGGCCGGATATTTCGCTGCGTTCAGCTGCATCTTCCCCGTCGCACAAGCGACGGGGTCGAGGTTGAGCTTGTCGGCGAGGCGGATGAGGTAGAGGAGTACGTCCGCGATCTCCTCACCCACCCGCACGCGAGTCTCGGCAGGCAAAGCCGCGGATTGCTCATCCGTCAACCACTGGAAATGCTCGAGCAGCTCGGCCGCCTCGACGCTCAAGGCAACCGCCAGATTCCTGGGCGAGTGGAATTGGTCCCAGTCCCGCTCCGCGGCAAAGCGCCGCAGGGCATCGCGCAGCGCCAGCAGCGGATCGGAACTGTCCGGAGTCAGGCTCAAACCCCGATGTAGGTCTTGCGCTTCACCTTACGATGCGCGATCTCGCGCTCATAGATGCCGCAACGAATCACGCCGCGCTCGGCCTCGATCCTGCCCGGCGGAATCGGGGCTTCGACCGGCGGCGTGGAGTCCATGATCGCGTCGAAGCGCTCCTTCATCCCAGGCGCAAACTCAGGATGGCTGAGGATGAACAGGTCGTTGTTGACGACTCCGTTCATCACGCGCTCTCCTGCTTCGAGCGGCGTCATCGAGTTGCTCGCGAACCGTGCAGCGCCTTTCCGGAAGGGGTTCTCTTCACCGGTGCCGACGTAGTTGTCGGTTTGGACGCCGCCGGGGCAGAACACGGAGGTGCCGATGTTCGTGCTCTCGAGCTCGACGCGCAGCGCCTCCATGATTCCCACAGCGCCGATCTTGGTCGCTGTGTAGACGCCGGCGTTGACTCCCGGCAACAGCCCGCCCATGGAGGCCGTGGTGACGAATTGACCGCCCTCTTTATGCTCCAGCATGTGAGGCAGGCACACCAGCACGCTGTTGTAGATCGCCGTGAAGTTGACGGCCACGGCGTTGTCCCACTCCTCGAACGTCGCCTGATGAGCCTGGCGCAGTGTCTTGATCCCGGCGTTGTTGACCACGAGGTGTAGCTTGCCGTACTTGTCCTTGACCTGCTGGAGCATGCTCTTCCAGCCTTCGCGGTCGGTGACGTCGTGTTTGACCGCGAACACGCCCGCGTTGTCTTTCGCGAACAGC
>CAZLYG010000351.1:0-5644 GCA_964563075.1 uncultured Steroidobacteraceae bacterium
GCGATCCGATCACCGTGGCGCGAGCGGCTCCGACGGCTCCGTCGACGCGCTTCGTGTTTCTGCGGGACGAGGGAGGAGACGAGAACTCGGAGGTCTACTACTACGCCGGGCCGGGCGACGTGCGCCAGCTCACACATGGAAAGTTCATCCACGGCAACCCCGTGTGGTCACACGATGGCAAGCATGTAGCGTTCTACGGCAACGATCGCGACGGGGCGAGCTACGACATCTATCTGGCGGACATCGACTCGACCGCGCCGGCAGTCGCGGGATCAACAGCGACGCCGTCCGCCGGAGCGACGGCAATCGCGGCGTCAACAGCGGGGGTTGGCGCCGGCACCACGGCCTCTACGGGTGCGGGCACTACGGCGGGCGCGAGCACCAGAACGGTAGCCCCGCCCCCCGCGGCGCCGCGGCTGATCGTCGGCGGCCAACAGGACACCTGGTATCCGCTCGACTGGTCGTTGGACGATCGCAAACTGCTGCTGTGGAAATATCGGTCGGTCGACGAAAGCTATCTGTACATCGCCGATATCTACACGGGAACACTGACGCCGGTCGACGACAGCGGGCACAAGGTTGGGATTTCCGCTGCGAAGTTCGCACCCGACGGTCGCGGCGTCTATGTCGTCTCGGATGAGGACAGTGAGTTCCAGCAGCTGCGCTACGTCGATCCCGTTTCGCACGAAGTGCGCAAGATCACGCAGAACATCCAGTGGGACGTGGAGCGGTTCGATGTCAGCTCCGACGGCCGCTACATCGCCTACGTCGTCAACGAGGACGGCCGCAGCCGGCTCACGGTGCTGGATACCGTCCAGAAGCTCGAGTTGTCGCCCGCCGGCCTGCCAGAAGGGCGGATCAACAACATCCATTTTGACCGGGCGGGCAAGCGTCTCGCCATTACCGCAGAATCTTCGCGGGCCCCGGCCGATGTGTACGTGTTCGACGTCGAGCACAGCAAGCTCGAGCGCTGGACGCACAGCGAGACCGGGCCGCTGGACCCCAACACCTTCGTCGCGGCCGAGCTGGTCCGCTATCCCACCTGGGATCGCATCAACGGCAAGCAGCGCATGCTGTCAGCCTACGTCTATCGGCCGCGTACCGCCGGCCCGTACCCGGTCGTCATCGACATCCATGGCGGCCCCGAAGCTCAGTCCCGCGCCGAGTGGGATCCGTTCACCCAGTATCTGGTGAACGAGCTGGGCTATGCGGTCATCGCTCCCAACGTCCGCGGCTCCTCGGGGTATGGCAAGACCTTCCTGAAGCTCGACAACGGCGTGTTGCGCGAGGACGCGGTCCGGGATATCGGCTCGCTGCTGGTATGGATCGGCCTGCAGCCCGTATTCGATCGCGATCATGTCGTGGTGATGGGAGCGTCGTATGGCGGGTACATGGCGCTTGCATCGCTCGCGCTCTACAGCGATCGACTGCGTGGCGGTGTGGACACCGTCGGTATCAGCAATTTCGTCAGCTTCCTGAACAGCACCGCGCCGTATCGACAGGATCTGCGCCGAGCCGAATATGGAGACGAGCGCGATCCGAAGATGCGCGCTTTCCTGGAGCGCATCTCGCCACTGAATAACGCGAGCTCGATCCGCAAACCGCTGCTCGTGGTTCAGGGGCTCAACGACCCACGCGTGCCCGCCTCCGAGTCGCTGCAGATGGTTTACCGGATCCGCTCGAACGGCGGAGAAGTCTGGTACCTCGCCGCCAAGGACGAGGGACATGGCTTTCGGAAGAAGGTGAACCGCGACGTCTACCTGGAGACGGTCGCCCAGTTCCTGCAGCGGCTCGCGGGAAAGTAAACGGCTGGCCCATTTGGGCTGGCCCATTTGGGCTGGCCCATTTTGGGCATCCTGCCGCTTTAGTCATGCGAGGTGTCGACGGTCAGGCGCGTGTAGGGACGGCTCTCAGTCGAGAGCGCGGGCTTCTGCTTCGAGAAGTACTCCGCGATCTGCTCGATATCGGTATCTTTGAGATTCGCCGCAAAGCCGGACATGATCGGGTTCTTGCGCCCGCCCTTCTTGTATTCCTCGATCGCGCGCACGAGATAGTCCTCGTGCTGTCCCGCCAGCGAGGGATACATCGGAGCGATCGTCACGCCGTCCTGCCCATGGCAGGAAACACACAGCGCCGCCGCCGCCGGTGGCGTGCCGACGGGCTTGTGCTCGGAAACCAGCGGCTTGCCGGCAAAGTAGGCCGCGATGTCGGCGATATCCTGGTCTGAAAGCGTCGATGCCTGCGCATGCATGGTGATGTGCGAGCGATCGCCACTCTTGTAGCCATGCAGGGCGGCTGAGAGGTACTCCGGGTTCTGCCCCTCGAGCCGCGGCACGCTGTAATCCGGGTAGGCGTTCTTGTATCCCTCGATGCCGTGGCACCCCAGGCAGGTGTAGGAAATCGCCTTGCCGTGTTTCGCGTCGCCCTTCAGAGGCTGGTCCTGCGCCGAGGCCATCGATGCAGCGAGTGAGCCACACAGAATCATCGCGACCCATGCGCCCGCACGAATAAGTGATTGGACCCCGGACCCCGCCATTGATCTCACCCCGACCACCGAGCAAAAACGGCCCCGAATCTTACGGACTCGCCCCGGCAAATGCCACAAGCGGGTTTTCCCGGCATGATCCGCAGCATGATCGGCCGCACGGGCACACAGCATGATTGGCCTCCTTCAACGAGTGACAGAAGCCTCTGTGCACGTCGATGGGCAACGGGTCAGTGCCATCGGACGCGGCATTCTCGTCCTGGTCGGCGTCCGGCGAGGCGACGATGAGGCCGCCGCAGACCGGCTCCTGGAGCGGCTGCTCGGATATCGGGTCTTTGCCGATGAGCAAGGCCGGATGAACCTGTCCGTGCGGGACGTCCGCGGCGGTCTGCTCCTCGTCCCCCAGTTCACCCTGGCTGCCGATACGCAGAAGGGGACCCGCGCAGGCTTCAGCACAGCCGCACCCCCGGCCCTGGCGCGCCAGCTGTTTGCCTACCTGGTGGATGCCGCCAGCGCCGCCCACGCCCCCGTCGGAGCCGGCATTTTCGGCGCAGATATGCAGGTATCGCTGCTAAATGACGGTCCCGTCACGTTTTGGCTGGAAACGGCCGCCGCCCCGGCACCTTAAGTATTATTGCCCGCCTTGCTTCTTGCCCGGCAGGGGTCACTATAGGAGCGCCGAGTGCAGAACTTTCATAGGTCTGCATGGCTCTTTTGTCCTATCATCGGACGTCTTAGCGGCTGCGAGGCCTGGAGTCTAGATTATGGGTATTGGGATGCGCGAGCTGATCGTGATTCTGCTCGTCGTGCTGGTGGTGTTCGGCACCAAGAAGCTCACGACGATCGGGACCGATCTGGGCAACGCGGTGCGTGGCTTCAAGAAGGCCATGAGCGACAGCGAGAACGAGGAGAGCAGCAGCAATGCGACTCCGCCGCGGCAGATTCGCTCGGATGGAGCCGACGCCGAGTTCCCGGAGTCCAAGACACGCGAAGCAGCTCAGAGCACGCAGAAAAGCGACCGCCCCGCCTGAGACTTGCGGTTCGGGAGAGCGGTCCCGAGCCGGTGTGCGGCCCCGCGCGCGCCGCCCCGGCGCAATTCAGCTGTAAAGTACACACCTCGTCTTAGGTTGAGAGCCCGGTAAGGCACCGGACGGAATGCTCGACATCGGCTTCTCCGAGATCCTCCTCATTTTCGTTCTGGGCCTCATCGTGCTCGGACCGGAAAAGCTGCCTCGCGTCGCTGCGCAGGTCGGGCGGTGGATCGGGCGCGCACGTGCGATGGCGCGGCAGTTCAGAGAGCAGCTCGAGGAAGAGGTCACCTTCGAGGAAACGCGGAAGAAGGCTGCGAAGGCCTCGAGCGCAAGCACGACGAAAGAAGGTGAATCGGGCGGTGTTGGTGGTGCCTCTGCCGGCGAGAGCCCCGGTACGGTCGCCGGGAGCAGCGGCAGCGGGACGGTGGGCACGGCGGGCAACCCGTCGAGCGGCGCTGGCTCCTCCTCCGGAGGCGACGCCGGCAGTGGGGCGGGGGCCGGATCTAAGGCGGGGGACAACACCTCGCAACACAGCACATCGCCGGAAGCGCCGCACCAGGACCTCACTAATGAGCCGTGGCCCTATGTCTCCCCTCCGCCTCCGCCGGAAGTGAGCGATATCTTCCACGACGTGCTCAAGACACCGGTGCCCGGTGGTGGTGCGGCAACCGCGCCGGGTGCAGCGACCGTGTCGTCCTCGGTCAGCGCGTCGGAGGGAGCGGCTGGCTCGGCCCGTGCGATGCCGCCAGAATCGCCGCCCTCGGCGCAGGTTCAGTGGCCGCACGATCACGAGATTCCCGAAGCGGCCACCGAGAAAGTGTCATCAGAGGATCCGTTGAGCACGCATGAGCGAGGACCCTGAAGAAAAGCTCGCCGAAGGCACGCTGATCTCGCATCTGCTGGAGCTGCGCGATCGGCTCATCCGTTGTTGCATTGCCGTGGCAGTCGTCTTCATCCCGTGCATGTCGTTCGCCAACGATCTGTTCACCTACGTGGCGAAGCCGCTGATGGACAAGCTGCCGCACGGCAACACGCTGATCGCCACGACGGTGATGTCTCCGTTTCTGACGCCGTTCAAGACTGCGTTCTTCATCGCCGTGCTGGGCGCAATGCCGTATGTGCTGTACCAAGTCTGGGCCTTCGTGGCTCCGGGCCTGTATCGACACGAGAAACGGTTCGCGGTTCCGCTGCTCCTGACCTCGATCATCCTGTTCTACGCCGGCATCGCGTTCGCGTATTTCGTCGTTTTCCCCGTGATGTTTGCGTTCTTCGCCAGCACCACGCCCCCCGGTGTATCGATGATGCCCGACATCGGGGCTTACCTGGACTTCCTGGTGAAGATGTTCTTTGCGTTCGGCGTGGCTTTCGAGGTACCCATCGCGGTGGTGCTGCTGGTCAGCACGGGAATCGTGCGGCTCGAGAAGCTGAGATCCAATCGTGGCTACGTGCTGATCGGCACCTTCGTCATCGCAGCGCTGATCACGCCGCCGGATGTCGTGTCACAGAGCGTCATGGCGGTCCCGATGTACGCGCTTTATGAGGGGGGTATCGTGATGGCGAGTCTGATGTCCAGCGCGAAACGCAAGGCCGCCGAAGCCGCGGCGAGCAAGGACAAGGAGGGGAAGCAGGGGGCCTGAGGCGCGCGGCGGACTGGGGGCCTGCGATGCGGTGGAAGCCCGCGGCGCGGTCGAGCCCCGGGATGCGGTCGAGGCGCGGCGGGCGCCCAGAGCGGTCACTCCCGTAGATGCGCCACCCACCGGTACATCGCCAGCGCGATGACACCGAAGGCGACCGGGCCCAGCACCACCGCGGCGCCGCCCGCGAATGAGTCCCCGACCAGCGACAGCGGAAAGTCCTTCCCGGAAACGGCGACCAGGCCGGCGATCAGCACACCGATGAGCCCCTCTCCGACGATGAGCCCGGAAGCGAACAGCACGCCGAGTTGCTTGATCCGCGCGGGATCGGTGCGCCGCTCGGCGCGACGATCGAAGTACCAGCCCGCAATGGCACCGACGACGACCATCAGAGTGCTCTGAGTCGGCAGGTAAATGCCCAACCCAACGGCGAGAGGCGACAGATGCGCGCCCCGCGTTACGCGACGCAGCACTTCGTCGACGACGATGATCGC
>CAZLYG010000351.1:5654-5940 GCA_964563075.1 uncultured Steroidobacteraceae bacterium
GCAACGCCGATGGCGACGCCCACCTCGATCAGACTCCAGTCAACGTTGTTCTGCAGCACGCCCTGCGCCAGCGCCGAAATCAATCCGGCTTGCGGTGCCGGGAGTGCGTGATCGCGCCGCGGTCCGGGTGCTCCGGCAAATCCATAGGCATGGTTCAGCAGGTCCATGATCGGCGGGATGATCACCGCGCCGGCCATCACACCGATGACGAGAGCGACCTGCTGGCGCCAGGGCGTGGCATCGACCAATTGCCCCGTCTTCAGGTCCTGCAGATTGTTGTTGGCGA
>CAZLYG010000352.1:0-5928 GCA_964563075.1 uncultured Steroidobacteraceae bacterium
ATTAAAGCAGGCGGCCAACGAACGCGATCGCCTGCTGGAATCCGAGCGGGCGGCCCGATCGCAGGCGGAACGGCTCGGCCATCTCAAGGACGAGTTCCTCGCGACGATGTCGCACGAGCTGCGCACACCGCTCAATGCGATCCAGGGCTGGGCCATTCTCCTCAGACGCAATCCGAGCGGTCCCGAGGAGCTCGAGCGCGGCCTGGAGACGATCGAGCGCAACGTGCGTGCGCAGACCCAAATCGTGAACGATCTGCTGGACGTGAGTCGGATCGTGTCGGGAAAGATCCACCTCGAAGTGCAGCCGATGCAGCTGCACGATGTCATCGACAGCGCCATCGAATCCATTCGCCAGACGGCGGAAGCGAAGCGCATACGAATACGGCGCATGCTGGATTCCAGCATTGGATGGATTCGCGGCGATCCGAACCGCCTGCAGCAGGTCCTGTGGAACCTGCTGGCGAACGCGGTGAAGTTCACACCTGCCGGTGGAAGCGTTCAAGTCGTGTTGGAGCGCGTGAACTCGCACGTGGAGATCGTGGTTGAGGACACCGGTGTCGGTATCAGGCCCGAGTTCCTGCCGCTGGTGTTCGAACGATTTCGCCAGGGGGACGCGACGATCACACGGCAGCACGGCGGGCTCGGGCTCGGCCTTTCCATCGTCAAGACGCTCGTCGAGCTTCACGGTGGGTCGGTACGGGTCAAGAGTGCCGGAGAGAACCAGGGAAGTACGTTCATCGTCGCACTGCCCGTCTCCCACGTACGGCCTCAGGACACCGACGCCGTCGCCAATCCCCTGCCTGCGGCGACCCCCCAGGATGCGCCCGAGCTGCCGCGACTCGACGGCGTCAGGGTGCTGATCGTGGATGACGAGCAGGATGGCAGAACCCTGGTCGCGCGAATCCTGGAAGAGAGAGGCGTCAGGCCCACTTGCGCCAGCAGTGCTCAGGAGGCTCTCGATCTGCTGAAGCGGCAGCCCTTCGACGTGCTGCTCAGCGATATCGGCATGCCGGAGATGGATGGCTACGAGTTGCTGCGGCGGATCCGTCAGCAAGATACCGGATCGCGGAGTCCGATCCCGGCGATCGCGATCACGGCGTATGCACGCGCCGAGGACCGGCAGCGCTCGTTGCTTGCCGGATATCAGATGCACTTATCGAAGCCCATCGAGGCAGGCGAGCTCGTCGCCGGCATTGCCAGTCTGTTGCGCCTCACGCGTTGATCCACGGCGCTGGCATCTTGGCCCGCCGTGAGGCAACACGACCAAGCCCTATGGGGGCCGCGGATCCTCGAGCCCCGCGTCGGGCAGTCTCGCTCCCGCACGCAGCAGCTTCACCTGACGAGCCACTGCGCGGGCGGGAGCAGCGTTTGCGACAGCTCCCGGGCGGCAACGGAAGGACGGACCTGGAGGCTCCATGTGGCTGGCAACGCTCGCGATCGCCCTGCTTTACGCAGGGAGCACGATTCTGACTCCCCTGTATCCCCTCTATCGCTCGGCGTTCGGCATTTCGCCCCTGACCGTCACCATCGTCTATGCCGTGTACGTCATCGGCAACCTGACAGTGCTGTTTCTGTTCGGGCGGCTGTCAGATCAGCTCGGCCGCCGCATCGTCACGTTGGCCGCCTTCGCGCTCACGCTCGTCAGTGCACTGGTATTCCTGTTTGCGGGCGGGCCGATAAGCCTCCTCGTCGGCCGGGCCGTCAATGGCTTCGCGGCGGGGCTGGGGGCCGGCGCGCTTACCGCGTGGATTGCGGAGCTGGAGCCGCAGAAAAACCGCGCACGCGCTGCGGTGATAGCCAGCGGTGGCAACCTGGCCGGCCTTGCCGCCGGGGGTGCCATCGCCGGGCTGTTCGCACGGTATCTCCCGTCGCCGCTGCGGGCGATCTTTCTGCTTTACGCTGCCACTCTCATCATCACCACTTTCCTCGTCTCACGCATCAATGAGACGGTCGAAAGTAAGGCGCACTCGTTCGCGAGCCTCGACCTGCACCCGAGAATCGGCGTTCCCGCCAACCTGCGCCTGCAGTTCATTGCGCCCGCCTGCATGGCGTTCGCCGCCTTCGCCATCGGCGGCTTCTTTGCCGCGCTGACGCCCGGCCTGATTACACGTGAGCTGCACATATCGAATGTGGCCGTCGTGGGCGGCATCGTCACGTTGTTCTTTGCTGTCGCGTGCCTCGCAGCTGCGCTCAGCCGCCGCCTCGCGAGCTGGACCGCGATGTTTGCCGGGGCCGGTTGTGTCTTTCCAGCCGTTGGGCTGCTCATCGCTGCAGAGCTGATGCGCTCGATGCCTCTGCTGATCGTGGCCGCCGCCGTGGGCGGCGCCGCAATGTCGCTCTCTTATCGAGGTAGCCTGCAGGTGGTGAATGAGATTGCCCCCCAGGAGAAGCGGGCCGAGGTGGTGTCCAGCTATCTCACGATGTGTTACTTGGGAAATGCACTGCCGGTGCTGGGTGTGGGCCTGCTCGCTACCGCTCTCGCGCCGCCCACTGCTCACGGTATCTTCGCGGTTGTCGTGGCGGCGCTGGCGGCGACCGCCATCTTTACCGGAATCGCCGGCAAGAAACGTGAGCAGCAGGTGAAGCAACAGCGGGAGCCGTCAGAGGGAGGGCGGCGTCGGCCGACACCGTCGCAAGTGCACTGAGCGGCGGGCGGCCGACCGCGACCGCGCCCGCATCAGGCGCCAGCCCTATCGAACAGCGCGATCATCTCGCGGTTGAATGCCGGAATATCCTGCGGTTTGCGGCTGGACACCAGGTCCTCGTCGACGACGACCTCTTCGTCCACCCACTTGGCGCCTGCATTGGTCAGATCCGTCCGCAACGACGGCCAGGACGTCATGCGGCGCCCCTCCACAACACCTGCGTCTATGAGCGTCCACGGTCCGTGGCAGATGGCAGCTATCGGTTTGCCGGCATCGTAGAAAGCGCGCACGAACGCCACGGCTCGCGGATTGGCACGCAACTGGTCGGGATTGGCTACACCGCCTGGCAGAAGCAGCGCGTCGAAGTCATCCGCCTCGGCCGACTCGAGCGGGACATCAACCTTGAACTTGTCGGCCTTGTCGAAATGCTTCCAGCCCTGTACCTCCCGCTCGGCCGGCGAGACGATCCGCGTGCGGGCGCCCGCTGCGTCCAGAGCTTTGCGCGGCTCGGTGAGCTCCACCTGCTCGAAACCCTCGGCCACCAGAATTGCCACCTTCTTGTCTTTGAGCATCGCCGTCTCCGTGTGCCTGCTGATCGCTGTTGCGCCCACCGCAGCAGAAATGATTCCCAGCCCGCCGGTTCCTATCGTAGTGCGATATAACTCGACGATGTGGGAGTGAAAATTGCTTGCTCGGCGCGAGCAGCTGCCGCTTGCGGCGGCGTTGGAAACGTGCCATGTCCGCTTTGCAGGTGTTGCCTTACTGCGGCGCTCCGCCGGATCCCGGGGCGCTGCTGTCACGCTTCAATCTCGATCCCGCGCTCATAGTCATATTGACGGCACTGGCGGTAGCGCATCTGCTCAACACCAACACCCGCCGGCTGCGCATCGTGGTGGCCTGTGGGTGGCTGACAGTCGGCGCCGCCCTGCTGTCACCGCTGTGCGCACTATCGGTGTCGCTGTTCGCCGCGCGCATCGGCCAGCACATGATTCTGGTGCTGGTGGCGGCGCCGCTGCTCGCGCTGGGACTACGGCGGCGCAAGAGCAGCAGCGGCCTCGGACTGTGGACGGCCGGGCTGGCCTTTTTCATCGCGCTGTGGACCTGGCACATGCCGATGCCCTACGACGCGACGTTCACGTCGACGCCCCTCTACTGGACGATGCACGTGACGCTCTTCGGGAGCGCGCTGCTGCTGTGGCGCGAGCTGCTGCACCATCCGGTCCGGAGAACGCTGGACGCGCTGCTCGTCAGCATGTTGACGTGCGTGCAGATGGGGCTGCTCGGAGCCGTACTGGCACTATCTACACATCCGTTGTTCCTGCCGCACATTCTTACCACCGCGGCCTGGGGACTCTCACCGCTGCAGGACCAGCAGCTCGGCGGCACGTTGATGTGGGTGCCGGGAATCGTTCTGTTCCTGTGGGTCGCCGTGCGCTCGCTGCGGCGCCTGTGGAGCGCCTTCGAAGGTGTGAACCGGCATGACACCGCTCGGCTATCTTGACGCCGCCGGGCAGCGCGCCCACATCATCCTGCCGCTGACGTGGCTGACGATCGCAATCTCGATCCTCGTTTGCGTGGTCATAGCCGTTCTGCTGTGGGCGGGCGTGCGTCGGGCCCGGACGAGCGGCGGCGCGGCTGAGACGCGCGCCGCCGGGGTCATTCGCGGTCCCGACGGCGTTCGCTGGATCAGCGTCGGGGTCGGCATCTCCGCGGCCCCGCTGCTGCTTGCCCTGGTATGGACCATGGTGGCGCTGGCAAAGTCCTCCGGACCCCCGGCGAATCCCGGGCTCACGCTCGACGTCACGGCGCACCAGTGGTGGTGGGAAGTCCGCTATGACGCCGCTCAGCCCGACCAGACCTTCACCACGGCCAACGAGATCCACATCCCGGTCGGCCAGCGAGTGCTCGTTCGCCTGCACGGCGGCGATGTCATTCACAGCTTCTGGGTGCCGAAGCTGACAGGCAAGACGGACACCATTCCCGGACAGACGAACCTGAGCTGGATGGAGGCCGATCAGCCGGGCCGCTATCTCGGCCAGTGCACGGAATACTGCGGTTGGCAGCACGCTCACATGGCCTTCGAGGTCATCGCCGAGCCGGAGGCGGACTTCGAGCGCTGGCGCGCGCACCAGCTCGAGCCCGCGCCCGCGCCCACCACTGCCGAGCAGGGTCGCGGGCAGGCGCTCGTCCAATATCGCTGCGGCGCCTGTCACAAGGTACGCGGAACAATCGCCGCCGCGCTGGCGGGACCGGATCTGACGCACGTCATGAGCCGCGGCACCATCGCAGCGGGCACGCTGCCCAACGGGCCTGGAACCCTGGCGGAATGGATCGAGGCTCCGCAGTCGCTGAAGCCCGGCAACCTGATGCCCAACCAGGGGCTCACCGGACAACAACTCACCGATGTGCTGGCTTATCTGGAGACCCTCAAATGAGGCAGCCCGACTTCCGCACGCCGCACATCGGCATCGACAGTGTCGAGCACCAGAGCCGCCTCACGGAGCTGTGGGAAGGCGAAGGCGGCCTGAAAGGGTTTCTGAGTACGGTGGATCACAAGAAAATCGGCATCCGTTACATCGTGACCGCGCTGATCCTGCTGGGGTTCGGCGGTATCGAAGCCCTCATCATGCGCCTGCAGCTCGCAGGTCCCAACCGCACGCTGCTGAATCCGGAACAGTACGATCAGCTGTTCTCGACGCACGGCATGACGATGATCTTCCTGTATGCCCTGCCCATTCTCAGCGGGTTCTCCAACTATCTGTGGCCCCTGGTGCTGGGTGGCCGCGACATGGCTTTTCCGCGCGTGAACGCGCTCAGCTACTGGATCTATCTCGCCAGCGCCATCTTCCTCTATGTCGGGTTCCTGACCGGCAACGGCCCGAACGACGGCTGGTTCAACTACGTGCCGTACGCGTCGCGCGACTACAACCCGGGTCTCAACGAGGACTTCTACTCCCTCGGCATGGTGTTCCTCGGGATCTCGGTCACCGCCGGCGCGGCCAACTTCATCGTGACGGCGTTCCGGACGCGAGCACCCGGGATGTCCCTCAACCGCCTGCCGATGATCGTGTGGGGAACCTTGACCGCGAATGCCGCCAATCTCGTGGTGATTCCGGCGGTCAGCCTCGCGTTCTTTCTGCTGTGGATGGACCGGCAGTACGGCACTCACTTTTTCGACACGTCAGGTAACGGCCAGCCGCTGCTGTGGCAGCACCTGTTCTGGATCTTCGGACATCCCTGGGTGTACGCCATCGTGCTGCCGGCAATGAGCTTCGTATCGGAC